>DHQM01000180.1:4825-5138 GCA_002408105.1 Gammaproteobacteria bacterium UBA5338
AACCCAACGGCCGGCCTTGCGCAGGCTCTGGCGTCGGGCCACAGGCTCCACGGAGGCCAGCTCAGGGCACATAGTAGACTTCCGTCTCGTCGTCGCCTGGGTTCTGCTCGCGCTCGGTGGCACGCGCGGCAGCACGTTCGGCGCGCCACGCCCGAATGCGGGCGCGCCCCTGCTCTTCGACCAACGCCCGCTCGCGCGCTTCGGCGGCGCGGCGTTCCGGATCCGCGGCCACGGCCTCATCCAGATCCTCCAAACGCTGCATCAGTGCACGACTGAGGGATTGGGTGCCATCACCAGACAACGCAGAAACCAC
>DHQM01000072.1:0-765 GCA_002408105.1 Gammaproteobacteria bacterium UBA5338
CTCAAACTTTTCCTTTGCCATGCCGTCCAGTCTCCCCAGCAAAGTTTCGGCCAGACACCCAAGGGCCGGCCCACGTCATCACACTCACCACCAAGGACCCGAAAGCCCGAGGCATAAAATTGGAGCTCATAACCGGATTTGAACCGGTGACCTCTTCCTTACCAAGGAAGTGCTCTACCGACTGAGCTATATGAGCGAGAAACCCCTTTCAACAGCACGCCGCCGACGAGCGCGGTAGTGGAGCGGGTAGCGGGAATCGAACCCGCATCATCAGCTTGGAAGGCTGAGGTTCTACCGTTGAACTATACCCGCCTCAAGCCACCAGCCCCGCGAAGCGAATGCGCCAGCACCGAAAAACCAGCCGCAGGGCGCCAAAGGCTGGTGGAGGGGGGAGGATTCGAACCTCCGAAGGCTGAGCCGTCAGATTTACAGTCTGATCCCTTTGGCCACTCGGGAACCCCTCCAAAATCGAGGCCGACATTCTCTACACCTGCCGGCAGACTGTCAATAGCGGGCCACCGCCCCCAACCGCGCGGATCCTGGAGCTGGCGATAGGATTTGAACCTACGACCGGCTGATTACAAATCAGCTGCTCTACCAACTGAGCTACGCCAGCGCAATTGAAGGCCGCCGATTCTAGTGAATCCGTTGCGACGATACAAACCATGCGCAGTCAATCGGCTCAAGATCCAAACCTGAAGGCCCGATCGAGTCTGCCTGAACGCCTACTTCCTCGCCTGCCCACACAACCAACCGCATCGGCTG
>DHQM01000072.1:1035-3217 GCA_002408105.1 Gammaproteobacteria bacterium UBA5338
TCGGTCACCTTCTGGACCGAAGCCAACTGGCGGTACGCCCCCACTGCAACCGCGCCGTTGAGGGGTGCGTCGGTCATGACGTAATTGTCGACCCCAAGTTGCGCAAGCTGCGCAGAGAACCGCAGTGCAGCGGGGACCGATGCAAAGGGACCAAAATACACCAGATAGCGGTCAGGCTCGGTTGCCTGGCGCTCTTCTCCGACGACTCGATACCCCATCGCCTGGAGCGAATCGACAACGGCTGACCTGGAACTTCGGACCAGCCAAGCAGTGCGAAAACAGGCCCCGGTCGACGGGGCAGTGGATGTTTCTGGAGCCACAGACGGGATTGGCGCGGCGACTTCTTCCAAGAGCAGCAGGGGCTCGGTTTGACCGAGAGCCAATGAGCCTGCCAGTTCGGTTCGGCTCTGATGGTAATACCAGGCCGGCAGCACCAGGTTGGCCGCCAACAGGCCCATCAAAACAATGCGCGTCACACGCATCCGGCAGCCACCCAAACCGCCCTTCGCTGGTCGACGTAGACCATCAAGGCATCGCCAACGCCAAACCGTCGAGGACCAGGTCGGGACAATAGCGGCCCGGCAACCGAAGCGCCTCCATCACATCGCGCCCGTCACCACCGGCAACGTACCACTCGGGCGACTCGCCAAGCTGCGCATCCACGCCATCCACCAACCCACGCAGCATGCAAGTCACCCCGTTCGAAATCGCAGCGGCGGTATTTGTGCCTGCGCGGTGATCACCCAACGCAAACCGATCGACCAAGAGCCGGTGGGCATGCTGATTTAAACCCTCCCGAAACAACCGCAGCCCAGGAACGATGTACCCACCAACGTGGTGACCGGAAGCCCTGACGAGATCCAAGGTGATGGTGGTACCGCAGTCCAGGACCGCGACAGCGCGTCTGGGCGACCGCGAAGCCGCTGCAAGCACCGCAAGCCAGCGGTCCACCCCCATCCGGGATGGATCCTGATAGCCATTGACCACCCCACATTGCACCGCATGGGTCCGCGCAAACTCAGGTGCGACTGACCAGGTCGAACGGCACAGGGTCACGAGCTCGACCCCAAGCTCGGGGGCAGCCACCGAGGCCACTCGGACCCGCTCCAACGACCGGACTGCCACCAAATCCGGCGGCAACGACGCATTCCCCAAGGGGCCGTCCCAAGCGCCCTGCGCCCGAACACGCCCGCCCTCCTCGGAGAGGCGCCATTTTATCCGGGTGTTTCCACAGTCAAAATCCAGCAGCATCGATTGCCCTCAAACGGACCTCTCCGCCCTTGAAAACACGCTCGCCCTCTGGGGTGTCAAGGCGCAAGCCGCCCTGGGCGTCCACTCCCAGCACAACCCCATGGACTTCACGGTCACCTACCAGCACCCGAACTGGCGAACCGCCATGCAAATGCAGGTTGTGCCAGGCGTCACGAACCCCCGCGAACCCTGTATCGGAAAACCCTTCAAGCATACGCGTCAGCTCACAGAGCACGCGGGCGGCGAGCCAATTTCGGTCGACATCCAGCCCAGAAGCAGTCTCCAGATCCACCCAGGCCTGGTCAATCTCGGCGTTCGCGCTGTCAGGCATTCTGACGTTGATCCCGACGCCGATCACCACCTCGCAGACCGTATCTACGTCACCAGACAGCTCAATCAAGATGCCTGCAGCCTTCTCCATGCCCACGAGCACGTCGTTGGGCCACTTAAGGCCCAAGCCAGGAATTTGCAACGGCTCGAGCGCACGGCAGAGCGCGACGCCCACAGCCAAGCTCAAACCTTCCAAAGCGCCAACCCCGGAGTCAAACCGCCACCCCATGGACAGATAGAGATTGCGTGCAAACGGACTGAACCAACGCCGCCCCCGGCGACCCCGACCAGCAGTTTGCAACTCCGCCAAGCACGCCGATCGGTGCACCCCAGCCTCAACCGAACGCTCGAGCAAATACTGGTTGGTGGAATCGATCTCGACAAACAAATCAATACGGCCCAACGGAGCCGCACCGAGTTCACTAAGGTGCTCGCGTATGCGGTCAGCGCTGAGAAGATGCTGCGCGTGGAGGAGCCGGTACCCTTTGCCACGCACCGACTCGATTTCGACACCCAGCTCGGTTAGATGTTGAATTTGTTTCCAAACCGCTGCGCGGGTCACACCAAGCCGCGCACCTAGCGCCTCTCCGGAGTGAAATAG
>DHQM01000125.1:0-4557 GCA_002408105.1 Gammaproteobacteria bacterium UBA5338
GCGGGATCGATCAGAAAAAGGCGGGCACCCAGCACCACCGCAGACGCCACAGAGGCCGCCACTCCCAAACCCGCCACTGCACGCCCCCAGCGTGCAGTGGCGGCCGGTTTCGGGTTTTCGTCGGTCAGCGCGAGCGCCACACGGTCAGCAAAAGCCGTCGACAGGGCGCCACCACCGACGTTGACCTCACCGCGCATGGCTGCGGAGGTGGCATGGAGCCGAGCCCACTCCAGGCGCAGCGCCTGTCGATCGGAATCCGACTGCAGCAACCGCAGCAACTTGTGTGACTCGAACGCGCTGGCCTCTCCGTCCATCAGTGCCGACATCGTTTCCCGTTCTGTCTGATTTATTTCTGCCATGAGAAGTCCCCGACTTGATCATCCGCGTAAGGGTCCGCTCCCTGGACGGTCCCACACCTTGAGCGTTCACACAGCCAATGGCCATGCGCCCTGCTCAAAGTGCTCCACAGCCCCAGTTCCCTGCTAAGCCCAACGCGGGCAAGCAGGCACCGTGCGTTTGCGTTCAACGCCCTTCCAAGTGGGGACGCACCACCCCATCAATCGCTTCCCGGGCACGGAAGATTCTGGACCGCACCGTGCCGACCGGGCAGGACATTTCCTGGGCGATTTCTTCGTAGCTCATGCCACCAAACTCTCGCAATGTGATCGCCACCCGCAAGTCTTCTGGCAAGTCCCGAATCGCCTGATTCACTGCCGCTTCCAACTCGTCTCGAGCGAGCGCACCTTCCGGCGAATCCGTTTCATGCAACTGCTGTATGTCATAGTGCTCGGCATCCTGAGCATCCAGGTCTTGTCCCGGCGGGCGGCGCCCGCGCGCGACCAGGTGGTTTTTCGCGGTGTTCACGGCAATGCGATACAGCCAAGTGTAGAACGCGCTGTCGCCACGAAAACGCTGCAACGCCCGATACGCCTTCACAAAAGCCTCCTGGGCCACGTCTTCGACCTCAGCGTTGTCATTGATGTACCTCGACACCAATGCAAGAATTTTGTGCTGGTACTTAAGAACCAGTAAATCAAACGCTTGCTTCTCACCACGCTGTACGCGTTTGACCAACAATTGGTCACTTTGATCCTCTGCTGCCATCAAAAAAGGTTCCGCCCCCTCGGGTCACGACAGGCCCAACCCAGCTACCGAGACTGCGGCCATCCGAAGTCGGACAGGCAACCCGGCGCAAAGTTCCCGCAAGTCGAGAATTCTACCAAATTGGGCCGTCAGCCCCGCACACACGCCCCGAGTGAACGCGGCGCAGCTTTACAGGCCATGCCATCGCTCAGTACCCTCGCTGGCCTGATGACAGCTTGAGCGCACTCGGTGAGCCAGACCTACGAGCCCCACGAATCGCCACCCCAAGCCGCTACCGCGCATGCGCCGCTGGATGTGCTGATCATTGGCAGCGGCGCCGCCGGGCTCACCCTGGCCCTGAAGCTCGCCCCCACCACACGCATCGGACTGATTTCCAAAGGTGCATTGGAAGACAGCTCGACGTTCTACGCCCAGGGGGGCATCGCGGCCGTGCTCTCATCGCAGGACAGTGTCGCCAAGCACGTCAGCGACACCTTGCAAGCAGGAGCGGGCCTCTGCAACACCCAGGCGGTCGAGTTCACCGTTGGTCGAAGCCGCGCGCTGATCGAGTGGCTGATCAACCAAGGAGTGCAGTTTACTCGTGAGCCCGGAGAGCCGCTTGAGCCCTTTCACCTCAACCGAGAGGGTGGGCATAGCGAGCGGCGCATCATTCATGCTGCGGACGCCACCGGAAAAGCCGTGTCTCAAACCCTCATTGAGCAACTCAAGCACCACGACAACATCGAGGTGCTCGAGCACCGGACTGCGGTCGACCTCATCACCACACCCGGAGACACACGGGGGTCGCGACGCTGTACCGGAGCCTATGTGCTGGACCAGACCACGGGAACAGTCACCGGCATCGCCGCACGCTTCGTGGTGCTCGCGACGGGAGGCGCCAGCAAGGTTTACCTCTACACCAGCAACCCGGACACCGCGAGCGGCGACGGCATCGCCATGGCATGGCGTGCCGGCTGCCGCATCGCCAACATGGAGTTCAATCAGTTTCACCCAACCTGCCTCTACCACCCAGAGGGCAGCAGCTTTCTGATCAGCGAAGCAGTACGCGGTGAGGGGGGACGGCTGCTGCTTCCGAATGGCGAACGCTTCATGGAGCGGTTCCACCCCGCCGCCGAACTGGCACCTCGAGATGTGGTGGCCCGGGCCATCGACTACGAGATGAAGCGCCTGGGCGCCGACTGCCTGTACCTGGACATCAGCCACCAACCAGCGGATTTTATACACACCCACTTTCCCACCATTCTGGCGCGCTGCGCTTCGCTGGGGATCGACATCACGCGTGAGCCGATCCCTGTGGTCCCCGCAGCGCACTACAGTTGCGGGGGAGTGGTCGTCAACCTGCAAGGCGAATCCGATGTGCCGGGGTTGTACGTCATCGGCGAATCAAGTTGTACCGGGCTGCACGGCGCAAACCGGATGGCCAGCAACTCGCTGCTCGAATGCATCGTATTCGCAGACGCCGCAGCCGCATCCATTCTGGAGCGGATGAACAACACGCCGGATCCACCCATACCCCCCCCGTGGGACGACAGCCAGGTGATCGATTCGGACGAGCAAATTGTGATCGCCCACAACTGGGACGAACTTCGCCGCTTCATGTGGGACTACGTCGGCATCATGCGAAGCAACAAACGTTTGCGCCGGGCATTGCGGCGGGTGGAATTGCTCCAACAGGAAATCACGGAGTACTACAGCAACTACCGGGTGACCCGCGACCTGATCGAACTGCGCAACCTCGTGTGCGTCGCGGAATTGGTAATTCACTGCGCCCTGGCACGAAAGGAAAGCCGCGGGCTGCACCAAACCATCGACTACCCGGACTTGCTTCCCACCGCTCGAGACACTGTACTCCAGCCCAGACCCTAGCGCTGATTGGGGCTGGACCAGCGAAGCCAGGCGCGCAGCGCCCGCCAATCCGGCTCCGCCATGCTGTCCGCGAACAGGAGCACAGCACGGCGGCGACCGGAGCCGTCGCGCACCCCCATGGCCACGAACCCCGTTGACACCTGCAGACCAGCCCCAATGTGCAGAGACTCGCGCTTGCCATCAGGGCCGGCCCATTGAAGCCCAGAATCCGACCAACCCAGTTGGCAGACGGGAAGGGCGCGCCGTTCACCCAGCCACATTGCCCCGCCGACAGCGACCGCGACGGTCAACCAAGCGGCCTCGCCAAGGGCTGCAGCCAATCCGGCAGCGAATGCCCAGCACCCAAGCACGGCCACACGGACAGCCCGCCAACTCCGAGAAGGGCGCAACTCGATCCAGCGGCTTGTCACTGTGGATACACCCAGAGGCGCGGCGCACACCGGTGGGGTCGCTCAGCGCGGCGGTGTCGGAGCTTGCGCAAAGCGCCGAATCTGTCCGATCAGCTCCTGCCACCGCGGCACTGGTGTGTCGCCACGCACCAGCCAAGCAAACAGTTGTTGATCCTCTTGCGCCAGCAGCTCGACATAAAGCGCCTGGTGTTGAGGGGTCAATTGCGGAAACACCTGCTCGGCAAACGGCAGCAGCAAGAGATCCAGCTCCAACATACCGCGGCGGCTGCTCCAACACACGCGTCGATGTTCAAACTCGGCCAGCACGGAGAACTCCTTGAGACCAAACCAAGCGGCAGTATATCTTCATTCCTGCAACTCAATGGCCAGAGGCAAGACCCCATGGTACCGCCCAACCCCACCCCTCTGTCGGCATGGCACGAGCTGGCTGCAACCCATTCCAGCTTATCCCAACAACCGAATCCAGCAGGCACTTGGCTGTGTGCGCTGACTCAGCAGCGGTTGCTCGAGGCCACCGGCCCCGATGCCGGCACTTTTCTTCAAGGACAGCTCACCTGCGACCTGCGCGATGTGACCGATGGACAGGTTCGCTTGGCAGCGCTCTGCACCCCGCAGGGCCGAGCCATTGCAACCCTGACCGCTGTGGCACTCGAAGACGGGTTCGGCCTCAGCATGCACACCAGTCTGCTCGAAACAGTTCAGCGCACCCTCGCCAAGTACGCGGTGTTCTCCAAAGTCAGCCTGGCCGCGGACGACCCAGACTCCCCAAAGTGGGCTCGCATGGGGATTTGGGGAAATACGGCCGCGAAGACGCTCGAGTCAGCCGGCATCACACCCCCACAAGCCGCCTACCAACGGCGCAACCTAGAAACCGGCTGGGTGGTGCGCCTGTTCGGCCCGTCTCCACGTTTCGAGCTCTGGTGCCGACTCAGCGCCGCCAGCGATTGGATTGAACGACTCAGCGAACACGCAACACCAGCCTCAAGTGTCGAGTGGACCCTGGCTGCAGTCCAGGCCGGCGTCCCTGAGTTGAGCCTCCCCGTCAGCGAACAGTTCGTGCCCCAAATGCTCAACTTTGACGCCCTGAACGGCATCAGTTACCGCAAGGGCTGCTACACCGGCCAGGAAGTCATCGCCCGGTCCCACTACCGCGGCCAGCAAAAGCGCCACTGCTACC
>DHQM01000125.1:4677-5550 GCA_002408105.1 Gammaproteobacteria bacterium UBA5338
AGCAAAAGCGCCACTGCTACCGGCTTCGACTACTCACCGACCAAGGGGCGGCGCCTTTGCCGAGCGCGGGAGACCGCGTTCACGACTCCAGTGATCGCGCTGTGGGGACCCTTGTCAATGCTGCGCCGAGCCCGACCGGCGCAGAGCTGCTGGCGGTCGTATTGGATCAGGTGGCAACCCCGGAACAACGGCTGGCTGTGCGCTGCGCTTCAGGGGCCAGCCTTGCGGTCGAAATCCTGCCGCTGTCCTATGCTTTAGGCAGCTCACCGGGGTAGGCCCGGTGCCCGCACATTGCACGACCACGGAGCCAAGCGATGCCAAACCTCGCCGACCAGGTCCGCCAGGAACTCACGGAAGCCATTGAATCGGACCAACTCGTGCTGCCATCGCTGCCAGAAGTGGCCATGGCCATCCGCACCGAAGCCAGTGACCCCAACGCATCGGCCGCACGCCTGGCACGCGTGATCGGCCGCGACGTGGCGCTCTCCGCCAGGATCATTCGCGTGGCAAACAGCCCGCTGATGCGTGGCAACCGGACCATCACCGACCTGCAAATGGCGATCAGCAGGCTTGGCATTCAGTACACCAGCAACTTGGCCACCGGCCTCGCGATGCAGCAGATGTATCAAAGCGATTCGCCCCTGATCGATGCAGCGCTGCGGTCTGTCTGGCAATCGAGCACCGAGATCGCGGGCATAGCCCACATCGTCTGCAAACACTACACACGCCTGGCCGCAGACCAGGCGACCTTGGCTGGCCTACTGCACCAAGTGGGCGCCCTGCCGATCCTGGCATTTGCCGAAACGCGTCCGGACCTGCGCAGCTCTGCTCAGACCCTGCAGTCCCTGCTCGACGCCCTGCATCCGGAGATGA
>DHQM01000125.1:5775-5934 GCA_002408105.1 Gammaproteobacteria bacterium UBA5338
ACGCCCTGCATCCGGAGATGGGGCACATCTTGCTAGATGCCTGGGACTTTCCGGAAGAAATCAGCGCAGTCCCGGCCCACTACAGGGACTTTACGCGCGACAGCGAGCGCGTCGACTACGTGGACATTGTCACCGTGGCGGTGCTGGAAAGCCTCATCG
>DHQM01000125.1:6212-6452 GCA_002408105.1 Gammaproteobacteria bacterium UBA5338
TCGAGATGCAAGAAGCCACCGACGTGTCTGAGGAGATGGAAGCGGCAATGGCAATCTTCAAATAGCCCCAGCCGGAATGTCTTTCACCTCAGGAAGCCGCCAATCGATGGCGCGCTGGCCATGGTCGTTGAGAAAAGCGTTGGCCTGGGAAAAGTGCCGACAGCCGAAGAAGCCGCGGTGAGCGGACAGCGGGGAAGGGTGTGGCGCACGCAATACGCAGTGCTTGGCCGTATCGACAAA
>DHQM01000095.1:0-5890 GCA_002408105.1 Gammaproteobacteria bacterium UBA5338
TACCGGCCTCGCTGCTGCCGACACTGGCGCGGCTGTTTGCGGTATCACTGGAAGAACTGATCGGCATAGAGAAGCTACCGGCCAAGCGCGGACCGGCCTCCGTGCTGCAACGGCAGATGGAACAGATCGGCTCCATGCCCAGAGCCAAGCAGAAGTTTATTACCGAGATGCTCGATGCATTGATCAAGCAACAGCAGTCGGCATCCGGTTAACAACGAGCGGCTAAAACAACAAGCCCCGCGACAGCGGGGCTTGGGTGGGATATTCGCGGCTAAAATAAAGATTAAACAATCAGGAACTTTATCAATCAATCTTGCCTGACCCCGTCGATCCCCGATCTTTCTTTAGCAGCTTATTAAAAATACTGTCGATCACAACAGGAATGAAAAACCACCATATTGTCCCAAGTACACCGTGCACAAAATAGGGAAGCCACATCCTAACAAAACTCCCAATATGGCTATCAGGCGAAATCAGATCAAACCCTTTAATTACAACAAGAGATACCGGGAAGTCCAGCGGCAACCAAAGCGTCCATAATAGCCGCGCCTGACCTTCAGTAGATAAATACAAATAAAGTGCAAACAGAACAAACGCTGCGAGATGTACCGCGGCAAAACCAACCCCAATCTTTTTTGCAAGTGACATAACGACTCGTTCTCCTAGTTACAGCCACAATCATCGGCATTCGGGCCGGCACCAGGATTGGAGTCTCTCATATAATCATCGATCCTCTTCTGCGGGTTACCAAACAATAGAATCATTGGCGATTGGCCACCGCCAGCACCCGCCGAACAACTACTCAAACGCCTATCTGCATCTTGGAAGCATTGTTTCCTTGTTTTAGCATCGCAAGGATATTTGGCTCGGCAATCAGCATAAGTAATATCGTGCGATTGGCAACACCGGTCCAAGTTATCAATCGGTGGTAAAGCTGCCGATCGTTCTATGGCGTCCATTTTGTCATACGACTTACGGAAACCTCCTGTCCAATCCGGTCCACACCAGCTTCCATAAAGTTTTACCAACCCAGTGGGGTCGATTGCATTGACTGGATTATTCTCAACGTAGGCGTACGGATTTAGACCGCCATTCAGTCCGATGGGGTCCGAAGTCACGTAACGACCTGTGGACGGGTCGTAATACCGGAAGTAGTTGTAATGCAGCCCCGTCTCCTGATCATAATACTGGCCGGGGTAGCGCAGGTTCACGATGGTGCCCTGGCCGTCGCCATCGGGGTCTTCGGCGGGCAGGGTGCTGCCGAAAGCGTCCGACGCCCAGCGCCACACCAGCGTGCCGGCTTCGTCGCGGGCGGCGCGCGGAGTGTTCAGTGGGGATGTGATTGTGTCCACTTATTCATCGCTTGTATCGGCGGTGATGTTTGAGGGCTTGTTGTGGCGAGCGGTGGTTGTTCAGTCAGACACAGCGCTTTAGCGTGCTTTCTAGGTCGTCCCGGCTCTCGAAACGATGGGTGCAGGACTCGCCCATGCGGCCGTTGAAGCGCTCGAACAGTGCGTTGGTCTGGGGCCGACGGACGCGGGTCAGGCGGTGCTCGATACCCAGTGCCGCGCACAGCTGATCGAATTCGTACTGGCCACTGGCGGCTCGGCCCCACTGACCGAACAGCCAGCCGGTAAACTCCTTGCCGTTGTCGGTCAGGACCGTGCGAATATGGAGCGGTGCAGCTTTCGCCAGCGCCTTGCGCAAGACCCGGCCGGAGCGGGCGCTCTCGTCTTTTATCTGGCCCATCCAGACCCAGCATGTCGGCCCAGTCGATGGCGACGAAGGAGGACCGGCGGCCACCGCGACGTACGATCCAGCGCCGCAGCAAAAGCGAATCCAAGGGGGAAGCCGGAAACGGTGTTATAAAGCACGGCCATGCGGCGCTCGCGGTCAGTCAAACCATGCCTATGAAGAAGCAGCCCGCAGAGTCTGATCTCGATCGTCGCTTGCCCATGGGCATTTGGAGCCTTGGCTTTGTCTCCATGTTCATGGACATCTCATCGGAGTTGGTGCACAGCCTGCTACCGGTCTTCATGGCTGCGGTTCTTGGCACCTCCATGGTCACCATCGGCATCGTCGAGGGCCTGGCAGAGGCGGCCGCTGCGGTTGCAAGGGTATTCTCTGGTGCGATCAGCGATTACGTCGGTAGGCGCAAGGTGCTTGCTGTGGTCGGCTACGGCCTCAGCGCCATCACGAAGCCCATGTTTCCGCTGGCAACCTCCATTGGGTGGGTCTTGGGCGCCCGGTTCATTGACCGGGTTGGCAAAGGCATTCGTGGCGCACCCCGGGACGCGCTGATCGCGGACATCGCGCCAGCTCAGCTGCGCGGCGCAGCCTATGGGTTGCGCCAGTCGCTCGATTCGGTGGGCGCTTTCATCGGTCCACTGTTGGCTGTCCTGTTGATGGCCTGGTTTGCAAATGACATCCGAACGGTTTTATGGGCGGCGGCCGTTCCAGCTTTCGTTGCGGTGGTTCTTCTGGTCCTAGCAGTGCGTGAGCCTCGGCGCGCAGCCCCTGGTGGCAGCATGCAGGCTCGGCTGAGCCTGGCCGATGCCAGACGCCTGCCGTTCGGGTATTGGCTTGTCGTTGCACTTGGGGCGGTATTCACGCTGGCACGGTTCAGCGAGGCCTTTCTCATTCTGCGCGCCCAGGATGTCGGCATCGCGCTGGGTTACATCCCTGTCATCATGGTTGTGATGAATGTCTTTTACTCCATGGCCGCGTACCCAGCGGGCGCTGCAGCGGACCGATCTTCAGCGCAATTTCTCCTGGTGGCCGGGCTATTGGTTCTAGTCCTCGCGGACATGGTGTTGGCGGCGGCTGCATCACCTCAGGCCGCACTTTTTGGTGCGGGGCTGTGGGGCCTGCACATGGCGTTGACTCAAGGGTTGCTGTCGAAGCTTGTCGCCGATACCGCGCCGGAGGATCTGCGCGGCACCGCCTTTGGGATGTTCAATCTTGTTGGTGGAGCCGCGGCCTTTTTCGCAAGCTTCATTGCAGGTCTATTGTGGGCCCTGGTCGGCGCCTCAGCCACTTTTATTGCGGGAGCATCGTTCGCGGCTCTGGCGGCATTGGGCTTGTGTATTTACCACCCCCAAACAGCTTAGGGCGGGGTGACCCACCCAGGCCACCCCCGGGTAGACGCGGGTTCGCTGCCTCAGCCCGCTGGGTGGTGGCCACAGCAGCGATAGAATTCGTCAATCGCCGACCAAGCAGCTTCAGGGCTCTCAACGTACTCGAAAAGCTCAATGTCTTCAGGGCTGATCATCCCCTCTTCGACCAGCATGTCGAAGTTCAACAGCCGCTTCCAGAACTGCTCGTCATACAGCAGTACAGGCACCCGCCGACTGCGGCCGGTTTGAATCAGCGTGAGGGTTTCAAATAGTTCATCCAGGGTGCCAAACCCGCCGGGGAAACACACCAGTGCCCGCGCCCGCAGCAGAAAATGCATTTTGCGGATGGCGAAATAATGGAACTGAAAACAGAGTTCGGGGGTGATGTAGGGATTGGGGCGTTGTTCCATCGGCAGCACGATGTTCAATCCGATGCTGGTACCGCCCGCCTCCATGGCGCCACGGTTGGCTGCCTCCATGTTGCCTGGCCCGCCACCCGTGACCAGCGTGCAAGGGGTGTCAAAGCCGTGAAAGGGGCGCTCGGTCACCAGGGCGCCGAAGCGGCGCGCCGCTTCGTAGTACTGGGCATGGCGGACCTGCACCTTGGCGCGGTACAACGCACGCGCCATCTGAGGGTCTGCCGCGTCTCGCCCTTGGGCTGCAGCTTCCAACGCCTTCAGCTGAGCATCGGCCACTTCGGCGCTTAGGTTGCGGGCACTGCCCCAAACGGCCACAGTGTGCTCGATTCCCTGTTCTTGCTGAATCAGTTCGGGTTTCAGCAGCTCCAGCTGGATCCGCACAGGGCGCAACTCTTCGCGCAGCAAAAATGCCTCGTCCCGATATGCCAAACGGTAGGCTCCCTCAGCATAGCGGGCCTCCACACCATCTGAACGGACAGCGTCCTCTTCTGCCGACGGGAAGTTTTTGGACGGGTGTTCGGGCAACTTCATGGGACCTGAGCCTATCCAGTGCTAGGGGCAACACGGTGGTGCATGCCGCCAGGCTGCACCCCGAAGGATAGTTCAACCAGGGCGCGCACGGTCAGCCGCTCGAAGCATGAGAGCCCGTCAGGCCAGCCGCTGGTGCAGCCATTCGGCCAGGCGGTCCTGGTCGAATGGCCAGGGGAGTTCCGCCCCGTCGGCTGCGACGAGCACTGGGATGCGCACACCGTATTGGTCAAACAGTTGAGGCTCGTCGGCCACATCAACCACCTGCACCTCGACCCACTGGGCCTGCTCCCAGGGGGCAATGAGCGCCTCGGCGATTTCACACAGGTGGCAACCAAGCGTGGAGTACAGGCGGCATAGTATGGCGCGATTCTCACCACCCGGCGGATTGGATACAGGTTTCGCAAACTCGTCCACAGTACAGATCGACATGCGCCTCAAATTGCACTTATATTACAAAGGCGGGTGGGACGCCGCCTGGCCGCAGGGCCTTTGCGCGTCCCAGCCGTGGTCTCGGCGCCGTACCGAGGCTGCATTCCAATGTTCTACCCAAAAGTGCAAGAACAGAGGAGACACTGCATGGCAAAAACACTAAAACGGGATCTACCCGCCCGCGCCTACAGCCGCGGCTACCGTGCCGGACTGGGCGGAAAGTCGAAAGAGTTGTGCCCACACCAGAACGCAACAAGCCGCCATCAGTGGCTGTCTGGTTGGCGCCAAGGCCGAGAAGACAACTGGTCCGGCATGCAGGGGGTTTCCGCGATTCACCGCCTGCCGCTTGGATAGGCACCCCCACCAAGCACCCACAATCAGAACACCACCGCACCGATCTTCGGATCGTCTCAGGGCCGCTCTTGCGGCCCTTATCCGTTGTGCTGTGCTTGTCGGCCGCCACCGGTCTTAGTGGCGGACCTGCTCAGCCTGTGCTGTCAGAGCGGCTTGCACCTCCCGGATCAGGCCCGGACCACGGTAGATGAGCCCAGTGTACAACTGCACCAAGCGGGCCCCGGCCGCCTGCTTGGCACAGGCGTCAGCTCCGGAGAAAATGCCCCCAGAGCCAATGATGGTCACCCTTCCCTGCAACCGTTCATGCAGTTGCGCAACCACCGCGGTGGAAGGCGACATCAGGGGTCGACCACTGAGCCCACCGGCCTCCTTGGAGGCGGCGCTGCGCAGCCCTTCGCGAGCGGTGGTGGTGTTGGTTGCGATCACCCCATCGATTTCATGCTGCAGCAGTTCACCGGCCAAGTCAGCAACCTCATTGGCATCCAGGTCCGGCGCCACCTTCACCACGACTGGAACGTACTTGAGGTGGGTCGTGGCCAGTTGAGTCTGGCATCCCTTGATTTCATCCAACAAGTGGGCAAAACCTGCGCCCTGCTGTAGCGTGCGCAGGCCCGGGGTGTTGGGTGACGAGAGGTTGACAGTGAAATACGAGGCAAACGGATACAAACGGCGCATGCAAGCGACGTAGTCCTGGTGCGCTCGCTCGACGGGTGTGTCGCGGTTCTTCCCGATGTTGATCCCGAGAATGCCGGTATATGTGGTGCGCGCCAGGGATCGCGCCATGGCGTCCATCCCCTGGTTGTTGAAGCCCATTCGATTCACCAGGGCATCATCCTCGTGCAGGCGGAACAACCGCGGCCGCGGGTTGCCTGCCTGAGGCTTGGGAGTCACGGTGCCGACCTCAATGAACCCAAAACCCAGAGCCGCCAGGCCCTCAATGCAGGTGGCATCTTTATCCAACCCTGCTGCCACTCCGACCGGGTTGGGGAACTCTAGGCCCATGGCCTGGAGAGAAAGTGGCGAGGCGCTGCGCAGCGCCCC
>DHQM01000095.1:6130-21149 GCA_002408105.1 Gammaproteobacteria bacterium UBA5338
TGCGCAGCGCCCCCAGCCGTGCAATCGCGGGCGCCAGAGCCCGAAGCCCCGACAGCGCCAAGCTGTGTGCGGCCTCCGGCGGCAGCGCAAACAAGAGTGGACGTAGCAATGGGTACCACATGATCGACCCCGAGCCAGTATGCGGGCGACCATGCTAGGGAGGAAGCGAGCTTGATACAAGCGGTCGAGGACAGCAACCAACGCACGCCCGAAACTCAGGGTTCCGCCGCTGTTGCCATTCGCTGCAAAGACAGACAACGGCCAGTTTCGTCGAAGGTCAGAACAAATCGACCACAGACACCGCTGTGAGTCAGGTACCGCTGAAACAACCGTGCCGGTATTTGCAGCCACCGGCCCTGCTCATCACGCACCCGCACCGCACTTGCTTCGCCGCGGTACACGCGCACCCACTCGCGTGCGCCAACATTGAGGCAAAATGTGGCACGGCCCTGCACGGGCGAGGCCCTCAGGAGCTAACCGCCGCGCCGAGTTCAAGCAACTGGCGCACGGCCACGGTGAACATGGAGAGGTCCACCTCCGCAGTGGCTTCAATTTCTTCCAGCATGGCGCGCCAGCGTCCAACGCTTTGTACGTGATCTTCCATCCAACGGTTGAGCACGTCCGCAGGAAACTCACCCCCTCCGCTCTCCTGGAGCAGCCCAATGGTCAACGCACGCTGTTGGGCATCGATGTCATCCATGAAGGATTCGCGCGCCCGTGCCTGCCAATGGTCGCGCACATTCAGGCCCCGAACCTGCGCGAAGAACGCGTCAATGCCGAGCCGCGCCCCAACCTCAAAGTAAAACCGCGCCACTTCGCACAGGTCCCGTTGCGTCGCGGATGCCGCCTGCTGAATGCCAAACACCAGGTGCCAAAGCGGCACGGCCGCGAGCGCTCCGGCAAGATCAGGCTGGACGCCGGCGTCGACAAGTTCGGTGTTGCGCTCCGCCCAAAGTGCCTTCTGGTCCGGTGCAAGCATTTCGTGAAACCCAACCAACAAGGTCTCGGCCGCTTGCTGGTACTCCGCGACCGACTCGGAGACTGCAACCCCTGTCATTTGGTCACGCAGCAGCCACCGCGTGGCATGGCGGGTGGTGCGGGCAAGGTCTGCCATTAAATTCCAGCGCAATGCCGGATCAATCCGCATCGTCAATTCATCGATCTCGGAAAACCACTGCTCTAGGCCGAAAACGTCCCGCACGACCAGATACCCTTTGACGATCTCAACTAATGAGAGCCCCGTGGATTCGGCCAATCGAAACATGAACGTCGTACCGCCAAAGTCGACAACATGGTTGGCAACCTGGGTGGCAAAGATCTGACGGTACAGGCGATGGCTGGGTAAACGGTCCCCGAAGCGGTCGTTGAGTTGCCGCGGAAAGGCCCTGCGCACCTCATCTTGCAACCCAGGATCTTCATGCAGGTTTGATTGGGCCAGGGCTTCTTTCAACAGGTTTTTCGTGTAGCTGAGCAAGATGGCCAACTCGGGTCGAGTGAGCCCCTGTTCGCTGGCCGCTCGGCTTTGCATGACCTGTTCGTCGGGCAGGTTTTCCAGTCCAGGGTTCAGCGCGCGGCGGGATTCAAGGTGCTGAATATACCGCAGGTACTCGCCATTCCTACCGCGCGCTTGCGCCTGTGCGATGCCAATGGCCCGGGCCTGGCGATGGTTTTCGTCCAAAACCAACTTTGCAACCGCTTCGGTCATCTGTGCCAGAAGCAGGTTGCGGTGCTTGTCGGTCAGGTCGCCGGCACGCACCACTTCATCCAGCATGATTTTGAGGTTGACTTCGTGATCCGAGCAATCGACCCCGGCCGAGTTGTCAATGAAGTCGGCGTTGCACGCACCACCCGCGAGGGCGTATTCGATGCGAGCCGGCTGCGTAAGGCCGAGGTTCCCACCCTCGCCCACCACCCGGCACCGGAGATCCTTTCCGTCCACCCGCACGGGGTCATTGCTTTTATCACCGACATCAGCATCCGACTCCCAACTGGCCTTGACGTAGGTTCCGATGCCACCATTCCAGAGCAAATCGACCGGTGCACGCAACAGCGCCTGGATGAGCTCATTCGGTGTCCGGGTGGCGGCACGGATATCAAACCGTTCACGCATTTCGTCACTGATGGGTATGGATTTGGTGTCCCGGGAAAAAATTCCGCCGCCACGGGACAGCAACTCCGTGGCGTAGCCTTCCCAACCACTCGCAGCCTCGAACAAGCGTGCGCGCTCACGGTGGCTTGTCGCAGCATCCGGGTTGGGGTCAATGAAAATGTGCTTGTGGTTGAAGGCGGCCACCAACCGAATGTGCTTGGAGAGGAGCATGCCGTTGCCGAACACATCGCCAGACATGTCACCGATGCCCACGACGGTCACGGGCTCTCTTTGAACATCGACCCCCAGCTGCTGAAAGTGCCGCTGCACCGACACCCAGGCGCCCCGCGCAGTGATGCCCATTTTCTTGTGGTCGTAGCCCGTTTCACCTCCCGAGGCAAAGGCATCGCCGAGCCAAAAGCCGTACTCCGCCGCCACACCGTTGGCGATGTCAGAGAAGGTGGCCGTACCTTTGTCGGCAGCAACGACCAGATAGAAATCATCTTCGTCCCAACGGACCACGTCCGGAGCAGGCACGACCCCTTCTCCGGATTGGTTGTCGGTCAAGTCCAGCATGCCGCGAATGAATTTGCGGTAGCACGCCTGGCCGACGCGCGCGCGGGTGGCCCGGTCCGCGTCCGCTGACAGGTTTTTGGTCACGAACCCGCCTTTGGCACCAACCGGTACGATCACGGAATTTTTCACTTGCTGCGCCTTCACCAGGCCCAGCACTTCAGTACGAAAATCCTCGATTCGATCAGACCAGCGCAGACCGCCCCGGGCGATCTTCCCTGCGCGCAGGTGCACCCCTTCGAAATCTGGCGCGTATACAAAGATCTCAAATCTGGGCCGAGGTTCGGGAAGGTTTGGAACGGCGAGCGGATCCAGCTTGACCGAAACGTAGGCTTTGGCAGCCCCTGACGAATCCGGTTGGAAAAAATTGGTCCTCAGGGTCGCGTCAATGAGCTCAAGGTAGCTGCGCAGGATGCGGTCTTCGTTGAGGTTGGACACGGACTGCAACTGGTCTACCACTGCAGCCCGGCTGCGCTCGACCTGGGCCTGGCGGGCTTCCATTGATACGCTGAGCGAGACATCGAAACGGGCCTTGAAATGCGCCACCAACTGCGACGTGATGGATCCGTGTCGGTACAGTACGTCGGCAAGGAAATCCAGCCCAAACGCGAAACCGATCTGTTTCAGGTACTTGGCATAGGTGCGCAGCATCACGATCTCGCGCCAACCAATCCCCGCGCTCAGCACCAGCCGGTTCAGCCGGTCGGATTCGGCATGGCCAAACCAGACCGCGGAAAACGCGTCCTGAAACAGCTGACGCACCTCTTGCAACTGAATGCCGTCGGCAAACCGGTAAATCAATATGAAGTCGTGGATCCATACAACCTTGCCGTTGATGCCCTTCAACTCGTACGGGCGCTCGCCGATCACCTGTACGCCAAGGTGCTCCAGAACCGGGATCACCGTGCACAGCGGAATCATCTGTCCAAGGGTAAACAGCTTGAAGCGGAGCACGTCCTGGTCTTCTTCGATGGCACGATAGAAGCTCATCGCCAGGTCATTCGGATTGTGCAGCTGCTGGATCTTCTGCACATCGACCACAGCGGTCGAAGGATCAAAGTCGTCTCTGTACGCCGCTGGAAACGCACCCTGATAACGATGCTTCAGGCGAGTGCCTTGCTCCTCGCCGAAATATTCAACCAGAACCCGCGCAAGGTCCTCCTCCCAGGTTCGGGTCAGGTCGATAATCCCTCGCTCCAAATCGGATACGTCGATGGAGGCAGCGGGTGGGTGGCGCTTCTTCATCAGCAGGTGCAGCCGCACCAACACCGAATCAGAATAAAAGGTATTGAACTCCGCGAGCTCGGCCTCCATCTGCTGTCCAAGAAACTGCTGAATCTTGAGGCGCAGCTCCGTACTGAACAGCTCCCGGGGAAGGAACAACAAGCAGCTGTAAAAGTGTCCCGTTACATCTTCACGGAGAAACAGCTTGGTCTTGCGCCGTTCCTGGATGTCGAAGATTCCCCGCGACTGAGACGAGAGCTCGGCGATGGGAATTTCGAACAACTCGTCCCTCGGATACACCGCCAATATGTGGGAAAGCCGGCTGCGGTTGTGCCCGCTCGGCGAAAACCCTGAGTCCGCCAGGATTCGCTGCAGCTTTGTGCGAATCCAAGGGATCGAGTAGGGGTTTTCCAAATACACATTGGAGCCATAGAGACCAAGCAAACGATGCAGCCGAACCAGCCGCCCCTCGGTGTCTCGCACGCGAACCAGGACATAATCAGGGAACGCCGGTCGATGCACACTGGAACGGTTTCCAGCGATCGCAAATCCGATGGGTTCGGGTTCTTGAAGGAATCCAGCCAATCGCGAATCTGAAGGGAGTGTCGCTGCCAGGTCATGCAGCTCGCGACCGCGCAACAGACCAAGAGATGCCTTGGACACAGGCGTCAACTTCAATCCGGATTCACTCGACGCCACTTGAAGTTCGTCGTAACCGAGAAAGGTAAAGTGGTCATCACACAACCACTCGACCAGCCGCTTGGCCTCCTGGTGTTGCTCATCATCGCCGTCCACGGCAACGGCCAGTTCGAGGGCCGCGGCGCGCATTGCACCAAAGTCCGCCACCACCGCAGCACAGTCGTTGAGCGTACTGCGCAGGGCCGCTGCGACGCCGGCAAGCGGCTCGGCATCCGAGATTCGATCGATTTCCAAGTACAGCACAGCTTCTTGAGGAGCCGGCGCTCCGCCAGGCTCTAGAGGAGAGGTGTCCCCGGATGGCCAGAAGCGCTTGAGGTCACCCGCTTGGTCGCGCTCAATACGGAAAACCGCATTGATGACCGAATGGATGGACAGACCTCGGCCACCCAATACCATCCGCACCGAATCCACCAAAAACGGTCTGTCCTCGGTCAGGACTTCAATCACCGTGTGAGGTGACTGCCAGCCATACTGTTCCAGATCCGGGTTGAACACGCGGATTTTGTGCGCGGTGGTCCGTTGCCGGACAAACTGCCAGCAGGAAAGGGTGGCTGAATAGAGGCTATCGAGCGACCGGTGCTCAACTTCATCCAGTGGAACGGTTCGGTAGTATGAAGATGCGAACCGCGCAACGGATTCAGCCTGCTCGCTCGGCAAGCGGTGCTGCAATTCGGCGATCAAGCGGTCAAGGAAACGTCCCCGTGCGGCGTCGAGGTTTGACCTTTCTGCATCCATGTTGAGCGCCTCATGTGCTGTTATTCGTTAAGCATAGACAACCGAGACGCCCGAGACTTGCACTCTGGCGTGGCACAAACGAAAAAGCCCGCTAACGCGGGCTTTTTCAGTCAATCCACGGCCAGTCTCTCGCTGGTCCACTGCAACGCGCTCTAGGGCTTTGGCCCCAGCGCGGCGTACTTCTCGGGCTTGACCAAGTAGTGCGCCAAGGCTGGGAGCAGCCAAATGGCGCCAACCATGTTCCAGAGGAACATGAAGGTTAGCAAGATGCCCATGTCTGCCTGAAACTTGATCGGCGAAAACACCCAGGTACCCACACCAATCGCCAGTGTGAAACCAGTGAACACCACCGCTTTGCCGGTCGTGCGCAAAGTCTGCAAATAGGCGTCCACCAACTCGCGCCCCTCACGCAGGAAGGATTCTAGGCGCGAAAAGATGTAAATGCCGTAGTCAACACCAATGCCCACACCCAACGCGATCACCGGCAAGGTGGCCACCTTGATACCAATCCCCATCTGGGCCATCAGGGCCTGACACAGGATCGAGGTGAGTCCGAGCGGCGTGACGATGCAGATCACCGCACGCCAAGAGCGGAAAGTGAGCAAACACAAGAAGCTGACCACACCGTATACCAGGCCGAGCATCCGATTCTGCGAGCGTTCGATCTCCTGGTTGGTGGCGGCATCGATGCCTGCATTGCCACCCCCGAGAAGAAACTGCACCTCTTCAGAGTTGTGCTCCGCGGCGAACTCCTCCACCACGCCGGTCACGCGATCCAAGGTTGCTGCCTTGTGGTCGTAAAGTGAGGCTTGCAGGTAACCGACGCTGCAGTTGCCGTTCATGCCGTCGGTGCCAATGTGCGTCGTCAGCAGCCGCGGGTCCCTTGTGATCAAATACCAGGGCGGGTTGGCTTCGTTGGTCGCGAGGCTGTAGTACTTTGCCTTGGTAACCATCGAATAGGTGGACTGCACCCCGGGGTCGTTTTCCAGACTCCACATCAAGCGGTCCATCAGGGCCACATAGTCGTAGGTGGTGCACCGCTCGGGTTCGGTCTTCATGAAGACCACGAGCGTGTCGGAGCTGGTTGAGTACGCCCCATTTACAAAGGCGACATCCTTGTTGTACCGCGAATCCGGCCGCAACATCGGTTGCCCCGCGTCCAGATCGCCAATCTGAAGTCCTTGTTGAAAGTACAGGCCCCCACCCAGCAACACCGCGCCAAGCAAGATGGTCACGGGTGCCAGCTTTCCTCCAGCAAAACGTGACAAGGCGTTCCAAACGGGAGTGTCTTGATTCACCTTTGCCTGGGCATGCTGCACGCTGGCTTTGGTGACCCCGATGTACGACATCAACACCGGCAGCAGTACAAGGTTCGTGAAGATGATCACCGCTACCCCAATGCTTGCGGTGACCGCCAATTCCTGAATCACTTGGATCGGGATGATGTACAGCGTCATGAAGCCAATGGCGTCACTCACCAGCGCCAACATCCCGGGAATGTACAGGTGCCGAAACGACCGCCGAGCTGCGTGCAGGCGGTCTTCCCCACGGGTCGCCTCGTGCGCAATGGCGTTGATGATTTGCACTCCGTGGCTCACGCCGATGGCAAAGACCAAGAAAGGGACCAGCACGGAGTACGGGTCCAAGCCAAACCCGAATAGATTGAGCAGACCCAGCTGCCACACCACCGCGATCACCGAACACACCAGCGGCACAATGGAGCTTTTCCAGCAACGCGAATAGAAATACAGCAGCACCAGGGTAATCCCAAGGGCGCCCGCGAAGAACGCCAAAATGGATGCAAACCCATCCAACAAGTCCGCGATCCACTTTGGGAACCCGACAACATGAATGCTCAAATTTTCGTTTTGGAATTTCTCACGGATGTCTTGTTCGATCTGCGTGGCGAAAGCCTGGTAATCAAAACTCTCTCCGGGCTCCAGAGCCAGCAGAGGCACAGTGATGACAGAGGATTTGAAATCGTTCGCGACATAGGTGCCGATGTGCCGAGAACGCAAGACGTTGGTGCGAATTTGCTCGACCGCTTCCGGCGAGCCATCGTAGCCAGGCCCGATGATGGCGTCCCCCTTCCAGCCCTCCGGGGTGTTGGCCTGCCAGCGCAAAGCTGGGGTCCACATGGACACCAGGTTGCCACGATCCACACCATCCATGTAAAAGAGTGCGTCCGAGATCTGGCGCAACTGCTCAAGATACTCGCGGGTAAAAATGTCGCCGTCCTTGACAGCCACGGCGACCTTGATGGTGTTGCCAGCCCGTCCGCCGGGCGGCGCCATCGCCATTGAGTTTTGGATATACGGGTGTGCCAGCGGGATCAGTTTTTCGAACTTGACATCGGGTTGAACCTTCGTCATCTGATAACCGAGAAAACCGCTGACCAAAAGAAACAGCAGCAGAACGATCGGCCTGTTGTTGAAAAGCAGTCGTTCCAACAAGGGCGCATCGTGGTCAATGTGATTGGTTGCGTTCATGGTAATTCCCCGAAAGCTGTGCCGGCGTGTGGCGAAAATCTTATTGCTCGTTCAACCCTTTCGGGGTCACTCGTTTCACACCGCCAAAGCCTGAGATCACAAAGTGTCCATCTGCTGTAGGCACAATGCCAGTGATGTGCAAACGGTCGCTGCGCAGGTGCACGTGGTATCCGGAGGTCGAGGCACGTTCGGTCACAAAGGTGCCGTTGTTGCCAACGAACACCGCCTCTCCGCTTGCAGCCACGTACCCACTCAGAATGGGGAACTCGGTCGGCACGCTGGCCAGGGTCCAGCGCTCGCCCTGGTTGTCGCTGTAGCTGATGAGACCCACCATACCCACGGTATACACGCGTCCGTTCTCGCCGGGGAACACATCGTACAAGCTTCGCTCGAACGGGCTTTCCATTTGGTTCCACGTCTTTCCGCCATCGCGAGAACGGAACAGATTGCCACGTTCCCCAGCGATGAACACCAGATCACCCTTGCCCCAAATGGCATTGTTGTGGCTTTCAAAATTATCGATTGAACCGCTCCAATCGATCCAGCTCACGCCACCATCGGTGGTGCGGTAAAACTGCGCATAGGCGCCCACCGCGTAGCCTTCTTTCGCGTCCTTGAACCAAACACCCTGTAATGACGAATACTTGGCTTTCTCGGCGATCTGCAGGCGGTCCTCGGCCAGCCAGAGTTCGTCATCGGCTTCCAAATAAGCGTCTTCATCCTCATCCGGATCGATCTGCTCCATCCGTGCTTCGATCTCTTCGATCGAGCGCTCCGCTCGCGCGATCAATGTGGATGCAATGCTGCCTTCCATTTCACCGTCGTGCTGACGAATCCAGGTGGCACCACCGTCTTCGGTTTTGAGGATCAACGCCGCCTGTCCCACGGCCCAGCCAGTCTGCGCGTCAACAAAATCCACTCCGGTGAGGGTGACCATGGCGGGCACTTCGGCCTGCGACCAAGTGAGACCATCATCATCGGAATACACAATGACGCCGTATTGGCCAACAGCAACGATTCGGTCGCCGGCACGGTCCAAGTCAAGCAGCAGCGTCTGATGCGCCTCCGGCATCGGCGGCGACTTGACGTACAGTGGATCGGCCCAAGCGGTGGGGGCACCCACAGCGAAGACTGCGGTGAACAGCAGTGGCAACATCCTGGGGTTGGTGTGCGTTCCCTGCCTAAATTTCCAGCTCCACGAGTTGCGCGTTGAAGCAAGCTTGCTCCACAGAGCCAAAGGCATGAGTGATTTCTCCGGAATTATGGTCTTTTTTTCGGCCAGGAATGGTACTCGGGATTGCGGCGATAAGCGAATGATTTGACGCAGCTCACCGCAAGTTGTTGCAATTTGTTACCGTTTAGGACAGGCGCTCCGAGCCTGCGTTACGAATCGCAACAGATTCGGAAGCCTTCAATTTCGATCAATGTCAGCGGTCGCTTCCAGAGCCGCTTGAACCAGACCAAGGTCCAACTGGCCCATTGAGCGGGCCATTAACCGGGCCAGTTGGTTGCGCTGGTCGGACGTAAGAGAACCTGGATCCCCGGGAACCACCTCCACCACCTCAATGACTGCCGGATCACCGTTCGAGCCGATCACAACCCGCCGAGGTACGCCCCCCTCTTCACCTGGTGCCGGAATGGCAAATGCCGCCGCTTGCAGGGCGGGGTCAAGACCAGGCTCCGGCACGCTTCGGCCGATGTTTTCGTGCGCCGAGCTCAAAGCGCCTTTCGGCTGCGCTGCGTCCCAGTCGGCACCACTCTGCAGGGCAGCCAGCGCCAATTCCGCCGCTCGACTTGCAAGCTCACCTGCCCGTTCGTGCTTCAGTCGCAACACAATGTCATCTTTCACCTCAGCAAAACTGCGCTGCTCCACCGGCTGATGCTCTGCCAAGCGCAACACCAGGTAGCGGCCTTCTTGCTTGATGACTTCGCTATTGAACCCATCGCGCAGAACGGGGGATGAAAAAGCCTGGGCTCGAACCTGGGGGTCAGCCGCGATTCCTTCACCGCTGTCACGGCTGAAATGGCCGCTGGTGCGGATCTCGAGACTGAACTCAGCTGCCGGCTCCTCGAGTGAGCCCGCCGCATAGGCTGCGTCCGCAAGCGCCTCAGCGCGCAGGGCCAATTCCCGTTCTACCGCGCGGCCTTCCAACTCGGCGCGGATGTCGGCTGCCATGGATTCGAACTGCGGCAGCGATTGGGCCTCCCGATCCACCAACTTCACCAGGTGGATGCCGGCCTCGGTGCGTACCGGAGCGCTGACCTCGCCGACCTCAAGCTGGTCCAATGCATTTTCGATGGGCGCCGGGAAAAGGTCGCCGGCGCTGTAACCCAGGTCGCCACCGTCTCGAACGGAGCCGATGTCCGCCGACTCAGCGCGTGCTACTTCCTCGAAAGGCTCGCCGGCGGTGATGCGGGCGCGCAGGCGCTCGGCCCGCTGCCTGGCATCCGCCTCATCGCCGTCGACTGAAACTAGGATGTGCGCTGCACGCTGGCGTCTGGCATCGGCCAGAGCCGCCGCACGCGCATCGTACTCTTCCCTTACGGCCTCGTCAGAGACGGTGATTCGATCGCGCACGGACTCGGCATCCAGCACCAAGTACTGTACCTGCACCATTTCCTCGGTGACGAAACGTTCGGTATTGGCTTCGTAGTACTCAAGCGCAGCTTGCTCAGGCACCTGCGCGTCGTCTAGATAACTGGTGACTGGAAAACGCAGGATCCGCAGGTCCCTGTGCTCCTGGAGTAAACGAACCGCCGCGTCCAGTTCAGCTGGGGTGAGAAATGCGCTGGCAGAAACTCCGGAAGAGAGCTGTTGTAATGCCAGGTCTTCGCCCAAGGCGCGCTGGTACGTTGTCGGCGTAAGGCCTGCGCTGCGCAATACATTGCGAAACAACTGCTGGTCAAACTGGCCGTCGTATTGAAAGTCCGGTTGGCTCAGGATCGCTCGATCCACGGCCTGATCCGGCACGGCGATTCCGGCATCCCGGCTGTACTGCAGTAGCAGCGTGCGTAGGATCAGCTGGTCCAGCACCCGTTGCTGGATGGCTTGCTCGTCCACCGCATCAGGGTCATCTCCCGCCTCAATGGCCCGCCGACGCACCTCCAGTGCCACAGTGCGCTGAAGCTCTTCGGCGGAGATCTCCTCGCCGTTGACTTCTGCTGGCGCGCGTTCCCCGCGAAGGTTGATGATGGACTCCACCCCAAAGAGCGCGAACACCGCGATGACAGCAAAAATCAGAATCCGTGCGGCAATTCCCTGGATGCGATCGCGAATGTCTTGCAGCATGACTAAACCTGTAGAAACTCGGCACCAATGATCATTGATCAAACTGTACCCGACGGCCCGGTGCAGCCCGACCAGTTCACCATAAAAAAGGCGCCCCTAGACGGGCGCCTCTTGTGAATGCGTGGGAGCAGTTGCTGAATGCCGATGCTACGACCTCAGGAACCAGACCAGTTGTTCCCGTCAGCAAGTCCGTTTACCACAGCAGATGTGCTCTCTGGCCCACGGGTGCGACTGCAACGGGAAAGCCCCCCAACGGGAGACGACCCCAAAGCCCCAAGATCAGTTCAGCGCATCCTTGAGTGCTTTGCCGGGCTTGAAGCTCGGGATCTTTGCAGACTTGATTTCAATCGGCGCACCCGTTTGCGGATTGCGTCCTGTGCGAGCCGCTCGTTCTTTCACAGCAAAAGTGCCGAAACCCACCAAAACAACTGAATCGTCGCTTTTTAACGCATCGGTGATCGAGTCAAGCATGGCATCCAGGGCACGTGCAGCCGACGCCTTGGAAATGTCCGCAGATGCCGCCACGGCGTCTATCAGTTCAGATTTGTTCACATTGCTCCCCTTATACAAGATCTCAGCAGATCCAGTTTGTTCGTTGCTGGCCCTGTCCCCACCAACAGAGCCAAAGTCCGGCTTTATACCAAACCGAAATTTTCGGCGTCAAGGCGCCACGCCAGCATTCAGTGGGTGCTGAGGTGTTTCTTATCTGATTTGCGAGGCTTTTTGGCTGTTCCTGTTTTTTCGGCCAGCGTGGACTGGGCATCGTCCCCAGCAGTTTGCAGGGGCTGAGGCTTGTCGGCCAATGCAACATCGAGCACCTCGTCGATCCAGTCAACGGGACGAATATCGAGCTTGGACGTAATGGTGTCAGGAATTTCCCCCAAGTCACGTTCGTTTTCCCGCGGAATGACCACGGTTCGGATCCCAGCGCGCCGCGCCGCAAGCAGCTTCTCCTTCAGCCCCCCGATTTGCAATACCTGACCTCGAAGGGTGATTTCCCCAGTCATGGCCACATCCGCACGGACCGGGATTCCCGTCAAAACAGAAACCAAAGCCGTACACATCCCAATGCCGGCGCTTGGACCATCCTTGGGCGTAGCGCCTTCAGGCACATGAATGTGGATGTCGTACTGTTGGTGGAAGTCACGGTCGATCCCAAGTGCTTCTGCACGGCTTCTCACCACGGTGAGTGCCGCCTGAATGGACTCTTGCATCACATCCCCGAGGGACCCGGTTCGCACCTGCCGGCCTTTTCCAGGAACCGCAGCTGCCTCGATGGTCAGCAGCTCACCGCCCACCTGAGTCCAGGCAAGACCTGCGACCTGACCAACCTGATCACACTCCTCCGCCCGGCCGTACTTGAACTTTCGAACACCGAGGTAACGTTCAATACTTGGGGCCTGTTCAGGGCCTTCCATTGGTTGGTCGAGCAGCAGCTCTTTTACCCGCTTCCGGCACACTTTCGCGATTTGCCGCTCTAGGCCGCGGACACCCGCCTCGCGGGTGTAGTACCGAATGATCTCGAGTAGGGGATCGGCACCCAGGCTCAGCTCCTCCGAACGCAATCCGTTGTTCTTCACCTGTTTTGGAACGAGGTAGCGCTCTGCAATCGCCAGCTTTTCATCTTCCGTATAGCCGGGGATGCGGATCACTTCCATGCGGTCGAGAAGTGGCTCCGGAAGGTTCATGCTGTTCGCTGTGCAAACGAACATGACTTCCGAGAGGTCGTAGTCCAGTTCAAGGTAGTGGTCGCTGAAGGTGTGGTTTTGTTCAGGATCCAACACTTCGAGCAACGCCGATGCGGGGTCGCCACGGTGGTCCATGCCCATTTTGTCGATCTCGTCGAGCAGGAACAGCGGATTCTTGACGCCAACCTTCGACATTTTTTGCACGACCTTTCCAGGCATTGAACCGATATAGGTTCTTCGGTGCCCCCGAATCTCGGCTTCGTCCCGAACTCCGCCGAGCGCCATGCGCACGAATTTGCGGTTGGTTGCACGCGCCAAGGACTCGCCCAGCGACGTCTTGCCCACCCCCGGGGGACCCACCAGGCAGAGCACAGGACCTTTCAAGCTTCGCACCCGCTTTTGGACGGCAAGGTACTCAAGAATGCGTTCCTTGACCTCAGCCAAGCCGTAGTGGTCTTGATCCAGCACCTGCTGCGCATGCGCCAAGTCAGTGCGCACGCGGCTGCGCTTCGACCAAGGAACCCCGAGCAACCAGTCCAGGTAGGCGCGCACCACCGAAGCCTCTGCAGACATCGGCGACATCATGCGAAGCTTGTTGAGCTCTGCTTGGGCTTTGCTGCGGGCCTCCGCCGGCATCTTGGCCGCGTCGATTTTCTCTTCGAGCTGCTCCAATTCGTTCGGCACGTCTTCCAGGTCGCCGATCTCCTTCTGGATGGCCTTCATCTGCTCGTTGAGGTAATACTCGCGCTGGCTCTTTTCCATCTGCTGCTTGACGCGGCCGCGGATCCGTTTCTCGACCTGCTGCAACTCCAGCTCAGCTTCCATCATGGCGATGAGCCGTTCGGCGCGATCACTGACATCAACACATTCGAGCAAGCTTTGCTTCTGGGCCAAGGTCAATGGCAAATGTGCTGCCATGGTGTCAGTCAGGCGCCCAAGTTCATCAATACCCTGGAGCGAATTGAGCAGTTCCGAGGGCACTTTTTTGTTCGCCTGGGCATAGCCTTCAAACTGGTCCATGAGCAATCGGGCGAGCGTCTCTGCCTCGTTTGCTTCTGGTTGATCGCCGCTCAATTGCTCGACCGCCCCCTGCAAGAACTCAGCGTCCGCCTCCAACCGCACCAGGCGCGCCCGTCGCTCGCCCTCCACCAGCACTTTGATCGTGCCATCGGGCAGTTTGATCAACTGCAGGATGGTGGCCAGGGTTCCGTGGTCAAAAACGTCGTCTGCACCGGGGTCATCGACTGCGGGATCACGTTGCGCAACCAGCAGCAACTCTTTGCTCTCCTGGGTCGCAGCTTCCAACGCCCGAATGGAGCGCTCACGCCCCACGAACAGAGGAATAACCATGCTCGGATACACCACCACATCGCGCAGTGGCAACACAGGAATGACTGGATTGGAACTCATAGTTGGATACCGAGGGGCTAAAGAGGCCTGAAATGGATCACACCAGGCTTAGATGGCGGCAGACAGCACCAAATACAACCGCGGCATCGTAAGGGGGCCGGCCGCAACACCGGAGTGGACTGCGTCCACCGCACCCCAACTGGCCAGGCCCACTCAGACCGCTAGCGCCAGGGCGGCGTATCGGGAGAGACTTTCTGCTGGTCGAGCTGCTCGTACAGCAAAATGGGCTCAGACTCATCTGTGATCACGCTTTCGTCAATCACGACCTTGCGGACTTCGGTCAGCGACGGGAGGCTGTACATGGTTTCCAGCAGCACACCTTCAAGGATTGATCGCAGACCACGGGCGCCGGTTTTTCGCTCCATGGCTTTTTTGGCAATTGCCCGCAATGCATCCTCGCGGAAATCCAACTCCACCGATTCCATTTCGAACAACTTGCCGTACTGCTTGGTGAGGGCATTGCGTGGCTCGGTGAGAATACGGATGAAGGCACCCTCATCCAGTTCCTCAAGGGTTGCGATGACCGGCATGCGGCCGACGAATTCGGGAATGAGGCCATACTTCACAAGGTCATCGGGTTCAACCCGCTTGAGCACCTCACCCACGGTGGCCTTCTCATCATCGGCGTTCTTGATCTCAGCAGAAAAGCCAATGCCGCCCTTAGCCGAGCGCTCGCGGATTAGCTTGTCCAGCCCGGCAAACGCACCGCCACAAATGAACAAGATGTTGCTCGTGTCGACCTGCAGAAACTCTTGCTGTGGGTGCTTGCGCCCCCCTTGGGGAGGCACCGACGCGACTGTCCCTTCGATCAGCTTGAGCAGCG
>DHQM01000095.1:21392-34344 GCA_002408105.1 Gammaproteobacteria bacterium UBA5338
CCTGCTGCACGCCCTCGCCGGACACATCCCGCGTGATGGACGGGTTGTCGGATTTGCGCGAAACCTTGTCGATTTCATCGATGTAGACGATTCCCCGTTGGGCCTTCTCGACATCGTAATCGCACTTTTGCAGTAGCTTCTGGATGATGTTCTCTACGTCTTCACCCACATAACCTGCTTCGGTCAGGGTGGTGGCGTCGGCGATCGTAAAAGGCACATTAAGCAGGCGCGCGAGGGTTTCCGCCAACAAGGTTTTGCCACTGCCCGTGGGGCCAATGAGCAGAATATTGCTCTTGCCGAGCTCCACATCTTCCTTAGACTTGGACCTGTAGCTGAGGCGCTTGTAGTGGTTGTAGACCGCAACCGCCAGGATTTTCTTGGCCAGCTCCTGACCGATCACATACTCGTCCAGGATCGTTTTGATTTCCTTCGGCGAGGGCAGCTGGTCGGACTTGGCTTCACTCGCCGTCTCTTCGATCTCCTCGCGGATGATGTCATTGCACAGGTCAACGCATTCATCGCAAATGAACACAGACGGCCCGGCGATCAGCTTGCGCACCTCGTGCTGGCTTTTCCCACAGAATGAGCAGTAAAGAAGCTTACCGCTGTCTTCTTTGCCGTTGCGCTCGTCTGCCATTGAACTCATTCTCGCTTCGGTGGTGTGCGGGCGTCGCGGTGGTCCACGATGGGCGCGCCCCATGTCGGCGGGCGATCCGACCCTGGACCCGCCCAGATTCGCCGTAGATCAACCTTGGTGGAAGCCTACTCGGTGGCTTGAGTCGGCGCAAGCCGCTCTGCCAGCATCTGGTCAATGAGCCCGTACTCAATCGCCTGTGCCGGACTCATGAAGTTGTCGCGGTCCGTATCCCTGGCGATGGTTGCAAGGTCCTGTCCAGTGTGGCGGGCCAAAATTTCGTTGAGCCGCTCACGCGCCGCAAGGATTTCTCGCGCATGAATCTCAATGTCAGACGCCTGCCCCTGAAACCCACCGAGAGGCTGGTGGATCATCATCCGGGAATTCGGCAAACAGAACCGCTTGCCCTCGGCGCCGCCTGCAAGCAGCAAAGCGCCCATACTGGCCGCCTGTCCGATGCACATGGTGCTGACGTCGGGCCGTATGAACTGCATGGTGTCATACACCGAAAGGCCTGCAGTCACCGACCCACCGGGGGAGTTGATGTACAGGTGGATGTCCTTGTTGGGATTTTCCGATTCCAGGAACAACAGCTGGGCAACGATGAGATTGGCCATGTTGTCTTCCACGGGACCGATACAGAAGATCACCCGCTCCTTGAGCAACCGCGAGTAGATGTCGTAAGCCCGCTCACCGCGCGCGGACTGCTCAACCACCATTGGAACCAAGCCGATGTTGTCGATCATCGTTTTGTATCTCCGTTGCGCCAATTCATCGCCGTGATCCGGCAATCACTCACTGGTTCTGGCCTGCGGCCAACTGCATGACTTGGGTGTAGTCGAGGGTTTCTTCGCTGACCTGGGCTTCACTCAACACAGTTTCTACGGCCTGATCTTCCAGTACCGCAGACTCAACTGAAGATAGCATTTGCGGGTTTTGGTAATACCAATTGACCACCGCTTCAGCATCCTGGTAGCCCTGGGCCAGGTCTTCGATGAACGCCCGCACCCGCTCAGGTTCAGCCTGCAACTCGCGCTGCTTGACGAGCTCCGCCATCAACAGGCCCAGCGTGACCCGCTTCTCAGCGCGTTCGCGAAACAGGTCATCAGGGAACGAGTCCGCCGGCAGCTCAGCACCACCGAACTGTTGCGTCAACTGCCGGCGAAGCTGGTTGATTTCCTCCGCCACCAGCGCCTCCGGGATCTCGAAACTGTGCGCCGCCCCCATCGCATCCAGGGCACGCGTCTTGGTCAGATTGCGCAGCGCCTTGCCCAGCTCGCGCTCCATGTTGGCGCGCACTTCAGCACGGAACGCATCGACGCCCTCACCCTCAAATTCAACCGCATCAAAAAAGGCCTGGTCGAGCGTGGGCAGCTGCTTCTCAGCCACTTCGGTGACTTTAATGTTGAACTCGGCCTCTTTTCCGGCCAAGTGCTCCGCGCCGTAGTCATCCGGAAAGCGAACCTCAATCACTTTTTCTTCGCCAGCAGCCATTCCAAGGATGCCATCCTCGAAACCGGGGATCATGCGCCCAGCACCCAGCTCGATTTTTGCCCCCTCCGCCTGCCCGCCGTCAAAGGCCTCGCCGTCAACGCTACCGCTGTAATCGACGGTCACAGTGTCGCCCGACTGCGCCGGTCGCTCGACCACTTCTAGCTTGGCCTGCTGGCTACGAATGGTCTCGATCATCTGATCGATGTCCGCATCGGTCACTTCGCCGGTGGGGCGTATCACTTCGATTTCCGAGAGCGGGCATAAATCGATCTGCGGGTACACTTCGAAGGTTGCCACAAACTTCAAGTTGCTCCCCTGCTCCGTGGCCAGGGGCTCCACCGACGGGCGCCCGGCGGGCGTCAGACTTTCCTTGACGAGGGCATCGTTGAGCGTTTGGTTCATCACTTCGCTCAACACCTCGGCCCGAACACCGGCGCCAAACCGTTGACGGACAATGCGCATCGGCACTTTCCCTGGCCGAAACCCGTCGAGACGCACACGCTTGGCGGCGTCGGCCAGACGACTGTCGACCTCTCCGTCGACCTTCTCAGCCGGAACGTCGATGGTGACCTGTCGCTTCAATGGGCTCGGGCTCTCTACGGAAACCTGCATGTGCGCTCCTCAACACGTTCGGATGGGTGGTTGGCGTCGGGGTGGGATGGGGGTGGTCAAGCGATGGTGCGAAAGGAGAGACTCGAACTCTCACGTCTTTCGACACTGGAACCTAAATCCAGCGCGTCTACCAATTCCGCCACTTTCGCAGCACAGAACGCAGTGACCTGGGGCTTCACCTGCGGCGGCCACACACACCCGCACCGCTGGGCGAAGGCGGGGAAGTCTGTCACAAGGCCTTGGGTCCCGCAAGTTCCACCCGCCCCCAGGTCGGTGGGACGGGCTGCGGCGCGACACCAAATAGGCGATGAAAGTTTTCTGTGGTTCGCTCGGCGAAGCCCTCCAATGTCATGCCCCGCAGGTCTGCGATCTGTTTCGCGGTCTCGACCAGATAGGCGGGTTCATTGGGTTTGCCCCGGTGAGGGACCGGAGCGAGGTAGGGCGAATCGGTCTCTACGAGAAGGCGATCCAGCGGCACCCGGGTGGCCACATCTCGCAGGGCAGCTGCATTGCGAAAGGTCACGACACCAGCGAAAGAAATGTAAAATCCCAGATCGAGAAGCCGGCGCGCTGTGTCCCAGTCTTCAGTGAAACAGTGAAGTACGCCCGCCAAATTCGCATCTGTGGCTGCCGTGAGGTCCTCCAGTGTCTCGGCGCGCGCTGCTCGGCTGTGCACGATGACCGGCTCCCGGCACTGACGAGCAACCTGGAGATGAGCGCGAAACGCGTCCCGCTGCAGTTGCGGGTGTTGCGGGGCGTGGTGGAAGTCGAGGCCAGTTTCACCGACGGCCACGACCTCGGGCAACGCGGCCCAACTGAGCAGTTTATCGTACGAAACCGCCCCACGTTCCACCACGTCCACTGGATGGCATCCCGCGCTAACCCAGACGTGGCCGGGGTAGGAAGCAGCGATTCGAAGCAACTCCGGCACGTCCGACAGGTCCACCGCCACCCCGAGCATCCCGGCCACCCCAGCCGCCAAGGCGCGTGCCACATAGGCCTCTAAGGCATCGGGATTGCCCGCTCCCGCAAGGCGGTGCAGGTGACAATGGGAGTCGATCAACAAGGCCGAAACGCTTCGATCCAACGGACTACATGGTGTGGTTGGGGCGGTCTGAATCCAGCGAGCCTGCAAGGTAGGTTTCGATCTTGCGTCGAGCCGTATCGTCTTGGGCACTGAACTGCACGCCAATTCCCGCGGCCCGGTTGCCCTGGGCACCCGCCGGCGTGACCCATACGACTTTTCCTGCAACCGGGATTTTTTCCGGCTCTTCCATAAGGTTCAGAAGCATGAACACCTCGTCGTTAAGGCGGTAGGTTTTGGTGGTCGGAATGAACAACCCCCCGTTTTTAACGAAAGGCATGTAGGCGGCGAACAGCACTGCTTTGTCTTTGATGGTGAGCGACAAAATGCCGTGTCCCGCGCCGTGGCGAGGTCTCATGGGTGCGCAGTCCTGTGGAATAATCCGTCGAATGAACAACCTGGAACGAGCCAGCTCCCTACCGGCTGAGTGTAGCAGGTCTGGCCTAAGCGGTTGACGCGAAGGCCTCCCGCCAGTGCAGCGCCAATTTGTGCAGCAGCATGCTGCGATTGGGTCGCCCATGGCGGGTGAGCCAGCGGTGAGCAGCCTCAAGCGCGTCCCGGTGCTCGAGAAGGGCGCGGGGATCCCCGAGCGGTCGCCTGGATATCCCTCGGGTCTGCGAGTCTGCACGTACAGCGGCACGCACGGCAGCGGAATTGAGCCTCAACCACCAGGCCACAAGATCGACGAGCGGGACTGCAGGCTCAAATGCCGCGACCTCTAGGGGATCGGCCTGCCCAATGGCGCAACGGGCGAGCACCTTGCGCCAGGCGCGGTAGTGGCCGATGCGCCCGCTCTGAATCAGCTCGAGGACATGGAGCGGCGCGTCACCGAGTTCAAGCGCAAGGTCCAGGTCATCTCCCGCTTGCACTTCAGCCCGCACGAAGGCCCGCGCCTGCTCGGCAGATGGTGGCGTCACCATGACACGCTGGCAGCGACTGAGTATGGTCAGAGGCAATGCGCCCACACGTGCCGAGACAAGGATTACCCAGCGCTCCGGCGCCGGTTCTTCAATGCACTTTAGCAACGCGTTGGCAGCATTGGTGTTGAGCGCGTCCGCTGGTGAAACGACCGCCGCCTTGCGGCCGGCCAACTGCGCCGAGCCTTGCAGAAACTCGGTCAGTTCGCGAACTTGCTCAACACGAATCGCCCCGCCAGCTTGTTCCGGGCTGAGAAAACGGACATCTGGGTGGGCCTTCGATTCAGCAAGCCGACACCCTTTGCACTGATGACATGCCTGCCCTTCCACCGGATCGCGGCACAACAGCAGCCGCACCAAGGCTTCGGCCATCAACTGTTTTCCCACCCCGGCAGGGCCGGCGAACAGCAGTGCGTGGGGCAGTCGATCGCGGTCGATGGCGGTGACAAGCTGCGACCAGCGGGCACGCTGCCAGTCGAAGGGGACTTCAGTCTGCACTGCGGGCACCTGCCCAGCGCCGGATTGCTTCGTCCAGTTGCGTGATCAGCGCGCGCGCCACCTCGGGCTCGGGCTGGCTCGCGTCGATTCGAACCATCCGGCCATTGGACTGCGCAGCGCGGCGCAGGTACGCGGCCCGCACACGCTCAAAGAACTCTGCCCGCTCAGCCTCAAAGCGATCGGAGGCGCCCCGCTGCCGGGCCCGCTCAAGGCCCAGCCCGACAGGCAGGTCCAACAGCAGCGTCAAGTCCGGTTGCAGGCCCTGCTGGACTTGGCGCTCCAGTCCCGCGATTTCTTCCCAGTCCATGCAGCGCCCCCCGCCTTGGTAGGCAAAGGTGGCGTCGGTGAACCGATCGCAGAGCACCCAGGTACCCGAGTCCAGGGCCGGGCGGATGCGCTCGCTCAGGTGCTGCGCCCGCGCGGCAAAGATCAGCAGCAACTCCGTCTGCCGTGCCACGCACTCGGTTCTCGGTGCGAGCAATAGGCTGCGGATGTCTTCCGCGAGTGGCGTGCCCCCCGGTTCCCGGGTCACCTCCAGTCGGATGCCCCGCGTGCGAAGATGGGCCGCAAGTGCCTGGATGCTGGTGCTCTTGCCTGCACCTTCCGTCCCCTCCACGGTGATCAATCGCCCTGGCGCCGTCACTTGCTGCCTCCGGTTCCTCGAGGTTGACCCAGTTGGTGGTGCTTCACGGCCTCTTCGTGGGCTGCATAGGTGGCATTGAATTCATGCGTACCGTCGCCCCGCGCAACGAAATACAGGGCATCGCCATCGCCCGGATGCAGCGCGGCGTGCACCGACTCGCGCCCGGGCAGTGCGATCGGAGTCGGAGGGAGCCCACTGCGCAGGTAGGTGTTGTATGGGCCATCAGTGCGCAGGTCACGCCACCTCAGGTCCCCATCGAACTCTGCACCAAGGCCATAAATGACCGTGGGATCGGTCTGCAAGCGCATACCACGCTGCAAGCGCCGCACGAACACACCGGCGATCTGCTGCCGTTCGGCGGCAACTGCGGTTTCCTTTTCGATGATGGATGCAAGGATCAGGGCTTCATAAGGGCTCGACAGCGGTAAGTTTTTTCGTCGGGCGTCCCATTCTTGTGCCAATATCGCTTGCATGCGCTCGGTCGCGCGTTTAAGGACAACCCAGTCGGGCGTCCCCTTGGCGAGGTGGTAGGTGTCCGGGAACAGCCAGCCTTCCGGGTGGTCGGCCTGGATGTCCAGCGCACGCACCCAATCTTGCGTTGACCAGCCGAGGGCATCTGCGGTGACTTTGGGGTGCGCCTGCACCCTGGCAACGGCCTGCGCAAACGTCCACCCTTCAACCAGCGTGATTGGGTACTGAACCACTGCACCGCGCACCATCCGGTCCAGCAGTTGATCCAGGGAGAGGCCCTGTTCGATTCGGTATTCACCCGCCTGTATCTTACGGCTGACGCCACGCAGCAACGCCAGCCCACGCAAGTAGAGCGCGTGATCTAGGCCGTGGTCTGCTGCAAGACGCATCGCGACTGCGGCCAGGGAATCGCCAGTCTGGACTTCCAGGACCCCCGGCCGCTGAAACTGCCACTTGGGCAAAACCTGAGTGGCCCAGGCACCAAACGCCACTGCGCAACACACACCCACGAGCAACAACATCAGGACCAGTGCGGACAGCCTCCGCCTCATGCCCTGTACACCGACTGAACCTGCTCTACCAACTGCATCACCCGAGGGTGTGGCCCGCCCTTCCAGCAAAGCGTACCACTGTCATCGTACAGGCGCCCGACGGGCTGCACGCCGCGCACCGCATTGGTCAACCAAATGGCCTCGGCCGCCTGCAGTGCCTCCCAGCCAACCCGCACCTCGCAGACCTCGATGGACGCTGCGCCCAAGTGCTCCATGACAAAGCGGCGCATCACCCCAGCCACACCGGCCGCTGACAAATCCGGCGTATACACGGTGCCCCCGGCGAGCCAAAACAGGTTACTGGCTACAGCCTCGACCACACAGCCATGCGTATCCAGCAGGATGCCCTCATCGATGTCCTCATCTTGCCATTCACCGCGGGCGAGCACTTGCTCCAAGCGATTGAGGTGCTTGATGCCAGCGAGGGCCGGCTGGAGCGCCAGTTGCTGCCGACAGCGTCGCACAGCCAACAGCCGCGTCCCAGCTGCGAGTTCAGGCGCAAGGGACAGCGAAAGGATCCGCGTCGGTGAGGATTGGGTGGTCCAGGCATACCCTCGCGCACCGGCCCCTCGGGTGACTTGGACTTTCAGAACGACCTGGTCGTCGGGAAGCAGATCACCGGCCAACCGCTGCACATCGTTGGCAACAACCGGAACCGTCGCTTCAGGAAATCCCAGCCGGGCCAATCCAGTTGCGAGGCGATCCAGGTGGAAACCGATCAAGGGTGCCCGCGTGCCTTGGTAGCGAATGGTTTCAAAGACCCCATCGCCGTAGGCCAAACCGCGATCGCGAAAAGACAAGCTGCTGGCGATCTCACCGTTGACCAGCGCAGCGTTGCCGCTCAGCAGTTCAGCCCGCATCGCCCTCAGCGGAACGCGGTAAAGAGCAACGAGCCGTTGGTGCCGCCAAACCCAAACGAGTTCGAGAGCGCACTCTGAATTTGCATCGACCGCGCCTCGTGGGGGACGTAGTCAAGCCCGCAGGCGGGGTCTGGGTTGTCGAGGTTGATGGTCGGCGGCGCCACCTGGTCTCTGATCGCAAGCACCGAGAACACAGCTTCCACCGCGCCCGCGGCCCCAAGGAGGTGCCCAATCATGGACTTTGTGGAACTTACTGCAACCTGCTTGGCTGCCGGCCCGAACACTGCCTCAATGGCACGCGACTCAGCCACATCCCCCAGAGGGGTCGATGTCCCATGCGCGTTGACATACTGAATGTTGGCCGGATCAATCTGCGCATCGCGCAGGGCGTTGCGCATGGCTGCCGCTGCCCCGTCACCGGCTTCCGGCGGCGACGTCATGTGGTGTGCGTCGGCGCTCATCCCAAAGCCGGTCAACTCGGCGTAAATGTTTGCTCCACGCGCCTTCGCGTGCTCAAGCGCTTCAATCACCAATACGCCGGCGCCATCACTGAGGACAAACCCGTCTCGGTCGCGGTCCCAAGGCCGGCTTGCCGCAGCGGGGGCATCGTTGCGGGTCGACAGCGCTTTGGCTGCAGAAAACCCTCCAAGCCCTCCAGGCGTGGTGGCCATCTCGGCCCCGCCCACCACCATCAGGTCGGCGTCGCCGTACTGAATCATGCGCGCGGCCAGCCCAATGTTGTGTGTGCCCGTGGTGCAGGCGGTGGAGACCGCAATGTTGGGTCCACGGTACCCGTAGCGAATCGAAACATTCCCAGAAACCATATTGATGATGGCTGCAGGAATGAAGAAAGGAGAGATGCGCCGCGGGCCTTTATCCCGAACGATGTCACGGTTCAACTCAATGGTTTGCAAACCACCGATTCCTGAACCGATCGCTACCCCGGCGCGATCCAGGTCCCGTGGGCCCTGCGCTTCCAGCCCTGCGTCACGGATGGCTTGGATGGCAGCCACCATGCCGTATTGGATGAACACGTCCATCTTGCGGGCTTCTTTGGCCGGAAAGTAGTCATCCACGACCAGGTCTTTGACCGCCCCACCAAACCGGGTCGCGAAGGCTTCCGTGTCGAAGGTCTCGATCGGACCCACCCCGGACTGCCCGTTGACGATGGCCTCCCAAGTTGTGGATACGGTGTTCCCCACCGGGGTCACCATCCCCAATCCAGTTACAACCACTCGACGTTTGGACACGGGCAGCCTCCTGTTCTATCGGTAGAAAAACAAAAAGCCGTATGAGTTGAGTTCAATACGGCTTTTTGCTCTTTGCTCTGGGTTGACCCCAATTGGGGGGATCAACCTTGGTGGTTTACCACGTAGTCGATTGCTTCTTGAACAGTGGTGATGTTCTCGGCGTCTTCATCGGGAATTTCGGTTTCAAATTCGTCCTCAAGCGCCATCACCAACTCGACTGTATCGAGCGAGTCTGCTCCCAGGTCCTCGACGAAGGAAGCCTGGTTCACGACTTCTTCCTCCTTTACGCCCAGTTGCTCGCAAATGATCTTTTTTACGCGCTCTTCGATGCTGCTCATCGTGCTGTGTGTCTCCAGAAATTAAGTGAAATTCCGCCGATAGGGCAGGCTGGGTGAAGGTGAACGGCCAACCAAATGAAGGACGCTCAGACTCATTGAATACGCAGAAACCATGCACACCCAACTTCAGGGGCGGCATTGTAGCCCAAGTTTTCGGGGCTAAGCCATATACATTCCGCCATTGACATGCAAAGTCTCGCCATTGACGTACCCGCCATCAGGTGAGCACAAAAACGCGACCACGGCGGCAATTTCAGCGGGTTGACCGAAGCGACCCGCAGGAATTTGAGCCAGCATCTGCTCTCGTTGGCCCTCGTCCAGTGCTCGCGTCATGTCGGTCTCGATGAATCCGGGGGCCACTGCGTTAACGGTCACACCCCGCCCACCGACCTCGCGCGCCAATGCGCGAGTGAAGCCACCGAGCCCAGCTTTGGCCGCAGCGTAGTTGGTTTGACCGGCATTGCCCATTGCACCGACGACCGAACCAATGTTCACCACACGCCCCCAGCGGGCTTTGCTCATCGCACGCAAACAGGCCTTGGTCATTCGGTACAAAGAAGTGAGGTTGGTGTCGATGACTGCATCCCAGTCATCGGGCTTCATCCGCATCAGCAAGTTGTCGCGGGTAATCCCAGCGTTGTTGACAAGGATTGCAACGGGCCCAAAGTCCGACTGCACGGCTTCGACCACCTGCGCAACCGATTCTCCGCTGGCGACGTTCAACACCATTCCGGTGCCACCACGCTCGGCAAGACGCTTGGCAACGGATTCGGCCCCTTGCGCTGTGGTTGCGGTACCCACGACCCGCGCACCCGCTGTGCTGAGCTGCTCGGCGATGGCCTGGCCAATTCCGCGGCTTGCCCCGGTCACCAGGGCGACTTTTCCTTCCAACTGCATGGGTTGTTTCTCCGTCAGTGACGCCGACCCTCAGGCGGTGGCCCGCTTGGCCGCCTCAATCGATTCGCGGTCGTTGATCGCAGAGGCAACTATGGCCTTGTCGATGCGTTTCACGAGCCCCGTCAACACTTTTCCAGGGCCACACTCAATCTGATGGGACACCCCCTCTGCAGCCAGTCGTCGGACCGAAGCGGTCCACTGTACTGGTTGAAACAACTGGTCCACCAGACGCTGCCGAATGCCCTCGGAATCAGAGACCACGCTTGCGTCCACATTGTGGATCACGGGAATCTGCGGCGGCTGAATGTTCAAATCGACAAGCAGCGACTTCAAGCGCTCAGCGGCCCCGCGCATCAACAAACAGTGGGAGGGGGCGCTGACCGCAAGCGGCAGTGCCCGTTTGGCCCCTGCGGCCTTTGCACCTTCGACCGCTCGCTCCACGGCTGCTCGGCTCCCGGCAATCACAACCTGGCCCGGAGCGTTGTAGTTGGCTGCCTGCACAACTTGTCCCTGCGCCGCCGCGTCACACACCCGTTCCACGACCTCGTCGTCCAATCCGAGGATTGCGGCCATCAAACCTTCACCAGCCGGAACCGCCTCTTGCATCAATTGCCCCCTGGCCCGAACCAGGCGAATTGCGTCATCAAACGCCAGGGCTTTTGCGGCAACCAGCGCAGAGTATTCGCCTAGACTGTGTCCAGCCAGCCAGTCGGGCTGCCGCCCGCCTTCGCCACCCCAAACCCTCCACAACGCCACGCTCGCGGCAAGCAATGCGGGCTGCGTATTTTCGGTGCGACCGAGTTCAGCTTCCGGACCTTCGGCAATTAAAGGCCAGAGGTCTTCCCCAAGCGCATCGGCTGCCTCGGCAAAGGTATCGCGCACCACACCATCTTCATCGTTGCAAAGCTCCTGCAGCATGCCGACATGCTGGGACCCCTGCCCCGGGAAAACGAAAGCGAGTTGGCCAGGCATGGAGTAACCCCTATGAAAGCAATGGGTGGGAGTGGACGCGGAAGCTGTTGTTGGACGCCGCCTGCGGCGCACCCTGCCGAATCAGACCAGCAACGCCTCAAGCCGCTCGTTGATCCTCGCCGCCACGTTCTGTTCGATTTCTTTTGCGGCGGTTTTCACTGCATGGGCGAACGCATCCACTCCGGAAGCGCCGTGGCTCTTCACCACAATGCCCTGCAGTCCCAAAAAAGACGCGCCATTATACCGACCTGGGTCGATCTGGGAACGCAACGACTGCAGTACGGGCCGGGCAAGCAGACCAAGCGCGCGACCACGCCAGTTCGCGCTGAACGCCAGCGCGACCCTTTCGTCAATCAATTTGGCCAGCCCTTCGCTCGCCTTCAAAGCGACGTTGCCGGTGAACCCATCACAGACCACGACGTCGGCAGCGCCGCTCCAGATTCCATCGCCCTCAATGTATCCAACGTAGTTGAGCCAGTCGCTGCGGGCCATCAGCTCAGCAGCTACCTGGATTTGCTCGCGCCCTTTGATGGCTTCCTCACCGATATTGAGCAGCCCCACGGTGGGGGACTGCACCCCCCCCACCGCACTGGCCAGCACTGAGCCCATGACTGCGAACTGGTAGAGGTGGTCCGAAGTGAGGTCCACATTGGCCCCGAGATCAAGGATCTGGCAGTGGCCAGAAGACGTGGGAAGCTGGGTGACAATGGCCGGGCGGTCGACCCCCGCAAAGGTTTTCAGCAGGTGCCGGCCGAGCGCCATGATGGCCCCCGTATTGCCAGCGCTGACGCACGCCTGTGCCTGGCCCTGCTGCACGGCCTCTAGGGCCAACCACAAGGAGCTGCGGCGCCGTGCACGCAGCACACTGGATGGCCGCTCTCCCATGCCCACCACGTCGGGGGCTTCGACCAGGCGAAGACGTGACTGCAACTCGGATGGGGCGACGGTGACCGCAGGACGCAGGACAGCAGTCTGTCCCACCAACAGGACCTCAAGCGTCGGATCGCGTTGGAGCGCTTGCAGCGAGGCCGGCACCGTGACGGACACGCCATGGTCTCCGCCCATGGCGTCCACAGCGACGACCCGAGTCGCGGTCACGGGGTCAAACGGGGACTATTCGTCATCCTTATCGGCGACGACCTTGCGCCCGCGGTAATAGCCGTCAGCGGACACGTGATGGCGACGGTGCAACTCACCGGTCGTTGGCTCAATGGACAGCGCGGGGCCGCCAAGGGCATCGTGCGCCCGGCGCATGCCACGCTTCGAGCGCGTGCCTCGATTTTGTTGTACAGCCATGGCACTGAACTCCCAATCAAAGATGAATTCCACCCTGACTGCAGCCTTCGGCTGGCGGCCCGGGGCACTAATTGCTGGGGTCGCCCCCAGTGTTTTTCGATCGGCGCGACTGCTCGCCGAGCAAATCAGCAAGGTTCGCAAATGGTCGCTGGGTTTGCGGGCTGGACTCAGGCCCCGCAGAATAGGCTTCGGCCCCATGGCACTGCCCCTCCGCATGCCGGGCCACCAAAGGAAGCGCGAGCAACACCTCGTCTTCAATCAGGTCCACAAGCGCCATCTGGTCTTCAGTGACCAACACCGGATCGTAGCGTGATGCCACGGCAGCTGCGGTGGCATCGTCGCCCACCAGAGCGAGCAGCAAAGGCACGTCGAACTCAAACCGCATGCCTTCACCGCAACGCTCGCAGCGCAACTCCAAGTCGCCCCGCACCCACC
>DHQM01000095.1:34525-39175 GCA_002408105.1 Gammaproteobacteria bacterium UBA5338
GTCGCCCCGCACCCACCCGGTCAACAGCGGTTGGCCGCTTTCGTCCGTGTTACCCGCCAGCTCGAGTTCAAATTCGGGGGAGCAAAACCGCGCTGCAGCCCGCACGCGTTCGAACCGGTCGGACGGCACCAGGCCACAAATGCGTCGGCCTTGTCGCACCAACCTAAACGGATCGACCTGGACTGGAACCTGCCCAACGGACATAAGCGCGCAATTCTGCCTGCAACCAGCAAAGGCTGTCAAAACTTTTCAATGCGCCAAGCGCCAGGTCAAATCAGCGCAGCTGCATGTTCGGGCCACCCGGGGGTGAGACCGATGCTTTGATCTGCGCTGCAAGGCCCAATACCCAACGTTCGAACGGCGCTGGCCGAACGGTGTAGTCCACCACCTCTTCCTCTCCAACGACATCCCGCGCAACCGCACCCGGGCTCGCCAGCCCATCGACGAGGCCCAGCTCCAACGCCTGCTCACCGTTCCAGATGAGCCCACTGAACAGCTGCGCGTCCTCGCTGTCTTTGAGCCGTCCACGGCGGCCACGGCGAACTGCGTCGATGAATTGTAGGTGGGTGTGCTCCAAAACCGACTGCCAATGCGCGGCACCCTCTACGTCAACTTCGGAAAACGGATCAAGGAAGGCCTTGTGTTCGCCGGAGGTATACAACCGGCGCTCCACACCCACATCCCGCATTGCCTCCACAAAGCCGAAACTGGACGAAATCACCCCGATCGACCCAACAAGACTTGCCTTATCGGCGTAAATCGCATCCGCTGCCGCAGCGATGTAGTAGGCCCCGGAAGCGCCAATGTCACCGATGACCGCATATACAGGTCGCTCCGGGTGGAGGCCCTTCAGTCGCATTAATTCGTCGTAAATGTACCCCGCCTGCACAGGGCTGCCGCCCGGGCTGTTGATGCGGAGCAAAATCCCGACTGCGCGCTCGCTATCGAACGCCTGTCGCAGAGCCTCAACCACCCGATCGGCACTTGCAGCCTCGCCATGCGCAATGACGCCGTCCACCTCAATCAGCGCAGTGTGCTCCGCAGCGGGGTTCAATGGACCGGCTTCTCGCAAGCCAGCCCCAAAAAGAACGAGCAACGCGAAGAGATAGCCGAATGTCAGCAGCTTAAAAAAAATGCCCCAGCGGCGCGCCTTGCGCTGTTCGCTCTGACTGGCCAACACCAGTTTCTCGATCAGTCGCCATGCGCGCCCATCATCCGCAGCGCCTTCAGCGGGTGGCGCCTCGCGCCATCGATCGTCGGCCATTCTCGTACCTCCACTTGTCCTCTGGCTGCCAAAGGCACTCTACCGGTTGACCCAGCAAGCGATTGCGTGACCAAGCGCATCGGCATCGTTCACCACCACGATGGGCTTGAAGGCGCTGAGCCGTTGCGCTGTGCAGGCCCCATAGCTTACCCCGATGGCTGCGACTCCAGCAGCTGCAGCCATGGCCATGTCGTGCGTGCTGTCACCCACCAGAACTGCATCCTCAGGCACCGCTCCCATCGCCGCGAGCAACTCCTCGACCATCTGCGGGTGCGGCTTGGAACGACACTCGTCACCACACCGCACCGCTTCGAATCGAGTCTCCAGCGCCGTTTGGTCCAGGCTGCGCCGCAGACCCGCACGGCTCTTCCCCGTGGCAACTGCCATCGCCACTCCGATGTCACCCAGCGCCGCGAGAAGCTCCGAAATCCCGGGAAACAACGGCACAGGCTCGGCATCGAGGGTGCGGAACGCGTCACCGTACGCAATGCGCAAACGCTCAACCGCACCCGGCCCAACCCCTGGGTGCAGGAGAGCGAGCGCTTCGCGGATGCTGAGCCCAACGACTTCGTTGACCGCTGCAACCGAAGGACAGGGAAGCCCTTCCGACTCAGCCGCCCGTCCCATGGCGCCGTGGATGCGCCCCAACGAGTCCGCCAGAGTTCCGTCCCAGTCGAAAATCACGATGCGCCGAGCAGTCATGGCGCCTCTGGAGCCCTGGCATCAGCCGCCTGCGCATCGAGCACGCCAGCCAGCGCACCCGGGAGAGGCACCTCAAATTCCATCCACTGCTGAGTGGCTGGGTGATGGAACCCCAAACGGCTTGCATGCAGAAACATGCGCTTCAGTTCGATCGGAGGTGGCGCCGTCGCGTATTTCGGATCACCCAGAATCGGGTGGCCAAAGTGGGCCGCGTGAACTCGAATCTGGTGGGTGCGCCCTGTGACGGGCTCAGCGCGCACCAAGGTGGTGCGCTCGTAGCGTTGCACCACGGAGAAATGGGTGCGCGAGACTTTTCCGCCAGCCTTGACCCGAACGATGCGTTCGCTCCCATACCGCTCGTTGACCTCAAGCGGCAGCTCGACGGCCCGCAGTGATGTCGGCCAGCGCCCAGCCACCAATGCCAGATACTGTTTCGACATCGCCGCGGCGCGCAACTGCCCGTGCAGCTCCACCAAGGCAGACCTGCGCTTGGCAACCAAGAGCACTCCGGAGGTGTCTCGGTCCAGGCGGTGCACCAATTCCAGCCGAGCAACGGCCGGGCGACAGCCACGCAAGACTTCGATCAACCCTAGGCCAATTCCACTGCCCCCGTGCACGGCCATTCCCGCAGGTTTATCCAGCACCAAAATGTGGTCGTCCTCGTACCAAATGCTAGCTTCAACTTCGGATCGCGCGCGCTTGGAGGCCGACACTGACGGGGCTGCGTCGGCCCCACGGACCGGCGGAATACGGACTTGATCGCCAACCACCAAGCGGCGATGGGGTTTGGCGCGCCCACCGTTGATGCGAACCTCTCCGCGTCGCAGCATCGAATAGACGCGCCCGCGCGGCACTCCGTGCAGCACCCGCATGAGGTAGTTGTCGATCCGTTGCCCGGCGTCGTCCTCACGCACCTTCGCAGTGCGCGCCTGGCTGACCGAGTCGGCCAATGCAGTACCTCTCATGTCGCCCCGAAATCAATTGAACCCACAAAGCAAGGATGTTATAGTTTCATGTTCAGGCGCCGCGGCGACGGCTGACCAGTTCGACCAGGTCCGTCCCGCCTTGTACTTGTAGATAGAGACGCGATTGAGGGACCGCAGGTGCTTGTCACCGTTGGAGTGCCGTGGGCCCGTAGCGCAATCGGTATCGGTGCGCTCAGATCAGTCAGTATACAGAAGGTTTGATCGGTTCGTCGCACTTGTCTCGTTGGTGGGTGCCGCCATCACCTGTGCGGACCCGCACCGGCTGCCTGAACAGAATTTCAAACCATCCGCGCCGCAGTGAGCGGGCGATGGACACAGCCGGCTCCCCCGTTGCCTTACTCATTTGCAACGCAGACAGAAGGGCGGAGGGCCGCTACGAATCCAGTTTCATCGGGCCCCAAGGGTGACCGCACTCAGCTCGGAAAGACTCGCCGATTCCACCACCGGTTTATCCACCGCGTGGGTGAGGCCGTTGTTGCCATCGACCGAGTCCGTGCCTGAGCGCCCCAGCGACCCCCTGGCCGGAGAGGAATGCGGATACCGATCGGACGCCTTGCGCGCCTCCGTACTCGCCTTACTCTACTTCGAATCGCTGTGTCCCGCGCTCCGCTCATCGCATTGTGCGCCCGAGCAGAGACATGTACCCATCCATGAAAAGAATGTTGATCAACGCGACTCACAGCGAGGAGTTGCGGGTCGCCATCGTCGACGGACAAAGGCTTCACGACCTCGACATTGAGACACGAAGCAACGAGCAACAAAAGGCAAACATCTACAAAGCCAAGGTCACACGGGTTGAGCCGAGCCTCGAGGCTGCCTTCGTTAACTTCGGGGCTGACCGCCACGGCTTCCTGCCGCTGAAAGAAATCGCCCATCAGTACTTCAAACGACAGCCTTCAGAACTGTCTGGCCGAATCAACATCAGCGATGTGATTCGCGAAGGACAAGAGCTGATCGTTCAAATCGAAAAGGAGGAACGCGGCACCAAGGGCGCAGCGCTGACCACATTCGTCAGCCTCGCCGGACGATACCTGGTGCTCATGCCCAATAACCCCCGGGCCGGAGGGATATCCCGTCGCATCGAGGGCGACGAGCGCACTGAACTGCGCGAAGCACTTAGCGTGCTGGAGATCCCGGATGGAATGGGTGTGATCGTCCGCACGGCCGGAGTCGGGCGTTCGGCCGAGGAGCTGCAGTGGGACCTCGACTATCTGCTCCACCTGTGGCGCGCAATCACCGATGCCAGCGAGCGTCGAGACGCGCCATTTTTGATCTACCAGGAAAGCAACCTCATCATCCGGGCGATCCGGGACAACTTGCGTCAAGACATTGGCGAGGTCTCGATTGACACCCCCGAGGCCTACCAGCAAGCGACCAACTTCGTGCGCCAAGTAATGCCGCAGTGGGAACAGAAGATCAAGCTGTACGACGACAGTCTGCCCCTGTTCACCCGTTATCAAATCGAAAGTCAGATCGAAACTGCGTTTGAACGAGAGGTCAAACTCCCGTCCGGAGGCGCCATTGTGATCGATCAAACTGAAGCGCTGGTCACCATCGACATCAACTCGGCGCGGGCAACTCGAGGTTCAGACATCGAGGAAACCGCCCTGCACACCAACCTGGAAGCCGCCGAGGAAGTCGCTCGCCAACTGCGCTTGCGCGACATGGGCGGGCTGGTGGTCATCGACTTCATCGACA
>DHQM01000181.1:0-6414 GCA_002408105.1 Gammaproteobacteria bacterium UBA5338
GAAATGGTCGAGTTCTAATTGAGCGCGATGGCGTGGGCCCCCAAGGGGTATTGGGTGAGGATATCGAGCAATATGCCCATGCACCAGGCGAGGCTGAGTCCATACCGCTGCGGCAAGGCCATTGCCCAGTACAGCAAGCAGAGCGCGACCCAACTGGGCGCCCAGGCGCGTGCCCATGCGGGCAGCACGGTGACCGCCTCCAGTGTGAGCGCCAGCGCACAGGAGAGCAGAACCCAGGGAACACCGCGGGCCTTGGGCTCCACCCACTACTCCTGAGGTGTGGTGGCGGGAATCAGCACCAACAGGTGACGCAGCGCTGCGAGTTGGGCGCTGGGCGCCGCCTGTACCTCGGCAAACGGCTGCCCCGGCAGGTGGCGGACCGCGGTGACGGTTCCGACTGGGTAGTTGGGTGGGAAGCGCTCGCCAAGCCCGGAGCTGACCAGCGTGTCCCCGGGGTGGAGGTCCGCGGTGTCTGGAATGTGCAGCAGCGTCAGCCGGTCGTAGCGGCCATTGCCGACAGCGATGGCGCGCAGCCCGCTGCGCTGCGCGTACACCGCGATGGCGTGGTTGGGGTCGCTGATGAGCATGGCTCGGCTGTGGGCCGGGCCGGCTTGCACCACCTGACCGGCGATGCCCTGGGCGTCAATGACTGGCTGACCCACCTCGACGCCGGCATCGGTGCCCTTGTCGATCAGCACCCAATGCCGGCTGGGGTCGGGTGACAGTCCGATGATCTCGGCGATGACCACGCCTTCGTCCAGCCGAGTGGTCGAGCCGAGCAGCGCCCGCAGCCGGTGGTTTTCCACTTCAAGGGCCGCGGTTTTCTGTGCCTTGCGCTCCAGCAGTAGGATTTGGGCTTCGGCCGATTCGAGGCGCGCTGCCAGCGCCTGGCGGCCGCCGACCCCCCCATCGAACCAGTTCCAGACCTCGGAGGGCAGGTTGGCGACCCGATACACCGGGGTGAGCACCCAGTCCAAGCGGTCTTCCAGCGGCTTGAGCGCGTAGGTGTAGGCATCGACGACCATCAGCGCAATCGCCGCCAGCGAAAGTACGGCGAGCCGCGTTCGAAGCAACGGGCGGTGGATGAAGATGGATTTAATCGACAGCCTCGCTGGGTTTGCGTGGGAACGTTTGCCTATACCGAGGTAAAGAGGTCAAGCCCATGGGCATCCATGAGTTCGAGGGCGCGCCCGCCGCCACGGGCGACACAGGTCAACGGATCGTCGGCGACCCGCACCGGGAGGCCGGTTTCCTCGCACAACAGTCGGTCCAGGTCGCGCAGCAGTGCGCCGCCGCCGGTTAGCACAATGCCGGATTCCGCGATGTCAGAGGCGAGCTCTGGCGGTGACTGCTCCAGTGCCTGTTTGACCGCTTGAACAATGGCGGAGAGCGGCTCTTGCAGGGCGTCGAGGATTTCTTCGCTGTCCAGGGTGAAGCTGCGCGGGACCCCTTCCGCGAGGTTGCGCCCGCGCACGTCGATTTCACGCACTTCGTCGCTGGGGTAGGCGGTGCCGATCTCTTGTTTGATGCGCTCCGCGGTGGAATCGCCAATCAGGCTGCCATAGTTGCGCCGCACGTGGGTGATGATGGCCTCATCGAAGCGGTCACCACCGACTCGAACGGAGTCGGAATAGACAATGCCGCTGAGAGAAATGATGGCAATTTCCGTGGTTCCACCACCGATGTCCACCACCATGGAGCCGCTCGCTTCCTCCACCGGCATGCCGGCGCCGATGGCGGCGGCCATCGGCTCCTCGATCAACCGAACTTCCCGGGCCCCGGCGCCAAGAACGGACTCGCGAATGGCGCGGCGCTCGACCTGGGTGGATTGGCACGGAATGGACACCAAAACCCGTGGGCTTGGGCGAATGAAGTTGGTCTCATGCGTTTTGGCAATGAAATGCTGCAGCATCTTCTCGGTGACCTGGAAGTCAGCGATCACCCCGTCCTTTAAGGGACGGATGGCAGAGATGTTTCCCGGGGTGCGTCCCAGCATCCGCTTCGCTGCGGAGCCGACCGCACACACGGTTTTTTGTCCATTCTGCATGCGAATGGCCACCACCGATGGCTCGTCCAGGACAATGCCTTTGCCCCGAACGTAAATCAGCGTGTTGGCAGTACCCAGGTCGATCGAAAGGTCGTTCGAAAACAACCCGCGAATGCGTTTGAACATGCGCGTTGGTGGCCCCGTATATAGCAATGGGAGGTCGTGGCAAGCCGGCAAATGTAGCAACCGGAAGGATGTGGAGCAAGGCAAAGTTGTGGTAAATTTCGATAATTTAGCGGCGCGTTCGCGTTGTTTTGCGCAGCGCCCCTTTGCCGGGCCTCATGGAGCCACAGATGTCGATTGAACCGGACGAGCTGGAGCGGATCGCGGCCCTGGCGCGGTTACAGATTGCTCCGGATCGCCAAGCCGAGCTGCAGCGCAGTCTGAACGAAATCCTCGCCATGGTCGAACAGTTGCAGGCGGTCGACACCACCGGTGTCGCGCCCCTTGCGCATCCCCTGGATGCCACCCAGCGGCTGCGCCCTGACCAGGTCACTGAGGGCGATGAACGGGAGCGGTTCCAGGGCCTCGCGCCGGCAACCGAGCGGGGGTACTACTTGGTCCCCAAGGTCATCGAGTGACGTCAGCGTTTGTCTCTCCCTCCGCCCTCCGCCCGGCGCCGCGCGGGTCCTGCGGAGCGCTGAACCCGGCCGGCCCGACGTTTGGACCCACAGGGGTCTTCCACCTGCCTCTACCCACCGGTGACTTGCATGCATGACCTCAACTTGGCCGAGATGTCCGCGGCGCTGTCCGTGGGTGAGGTCTCTGCAGTTGAATTGACCCGGCACTTCCTGAATCGGATCGAGCGGCTCGACCCACACCTCAACAGCCTGGTGACCCGTTGCGAGGAGTCGGCGCTGGCCGAGGCCGCGGCGGCGGATGCAGCCCGGGCCCGGGGCGAGGCGCAGCCAACCAGCGGGTTGCCACTGGTCCACAAGGACATTTTCTGCACTGATGGGATCTTGACCACCTGTGGCTCGCGCATGCTCAGCAATTTTGTGGCGCCCTACGATGCCCATGTGGTGGAGCGCTGCAAGGCGCAGGGCTGGGTGTGCCTTGGCAAGACCAACATGGATGAGTTCGCCATGGGTTCATCCAACGAGACCAGCCACTTTGGGCCAGTCCGGAACCCCTGGGACCTCAGCCGGGTGCCGGGTGGCTCTTCCGGGGGCTCAGCGGCGGCGGTCGCGGCCCGGTTGATTCCGGTTGCGACCGCGACGGACACTGGGGGATCCATTCGCCAACCGGCGGCGCTCTGTGGCGTGACCGGGCTCAAGCCCACCTACGGGCGGGTCTCAAGGTACGGGATGATAGCCTTCGCATCGAGCCTTGACCAAGGAGGGCCCATTGCTCGCAGCGCCGCCGACGCTGCGGTCCTGCTCGGCGCGATGGCCGGATTCGATCCGCGCGACTCGACCTCGGTGGATGCGCCTGTGCCTGACTACGTCGCAGGCCTCGAGGACAGCCTCGATGGGCTGCGGATCGGGCTGCCGAAGGAGTTTTTCGCGGCTGGGCTGGATGCCGCCCTGGAGCGGTCGATCGATGAAGCACTGGCTGTGTACCGGTCCCTCGGCGCCCAAGTTCAAGAGGTGAGCCTGCCCAATCTTGGCCTGTCGGTGCCGGTGTACTATGTGATTGCGCCGGCAGAGTGCTCTGCCAACCTGTCGCGCTACGATGGGGTCCGTTACGGCCACCGCTGTGACAACCCCCAAGACCTGGATGACCTCTACACGCGCACCCGTGCCGAAGGCTTTGGGGAGGAAGTGAAACGGCGCATTCTGGTGGGAACCTATGCACTTTCCGCGGGATATTACGATGCCTACTACCGCAAGGCGCAGCAGGTTCGCCGTCTGATTCGCGATGATTTTGCGGCAGCCTTCAATCAGGTCGACGTGCTGTTTGGGCCGACCTCTCCATCCCCCGCCTTTGTGCTTGGCGCCAAGCTGAGCGACCCCATTTCGATGTACCTGGAAGATGTCTACACCATTGCGGTCAACCTGGCTGGCCTACCGGCGCTGTCCATCCCGGCAGGTATGGTGGACGGACTTCCGGTCGGCCTTCAGGTGATCGGCAACCACTTTGACGAGGCGCGCTTGCTCAACGTGGCGCACCGCTTTCAACAGCACACCGACTGGCATCAATACATGCCCCCCGGTTGCGCCTGAGGGCCATTGGCTGGAGTCCATAGATGCCGTGGGAAACTGTCATCGGGCTGGAGGTACATGTCCAGCTCACGACCCAAAGCAAAATATTTTCCGGTGCCTCAACAGCGTTTGGCGCGCCCCCGAACAGCCAGGCTTGTGGGGTCGATTTGGCGCTGCCTGGGGTCTTGCCGGTGCTCAATGCCGAGGCGGTTGCGTTGGCCGTCCGCTTCGGTCTCGCGATCGGTGCCGAGCTGCACCGCACCTCCATATTCGAGCGCAAAAATTATTTTTATCCGGATCTGCCTAAAGGCTATCAGATCAGCCAGATGGAAGTTCCGATTGTTGGACGCGGCGCGCTTGAAATTGAGGTTGCAGGCGTCACCCGGACCATCGGCATCACCCGTGCGCACCTCGAAGAGGACGCGGGCAAATCGGTGCATGAGGACTTTCACGGTGCCACTGGGATTGACCTGAACCGCGCAGGCACACCCCTGTTGGAAGTGGTTTCAGAGCCGGACCTGCGCAGCGCAGAGGAAGCCGTGGCCTACTTGCGTGCCTTGCACGCTCTGGTCTGCTACCTCGGGGTTTCCGATGGCAACATGGCCGAGGGCTCGTTTCGGTGCGATGCCAACGTATCGGTCCGCCCGGCGGGCTCGCAGTCCCTCGGAACCCGCACCGAGATCAAGAACATCAACTCCTTTCGGTTTGTCGAGCAAGCCATTGTTCACGAGGCCGGGCGCCAGATCGATTTGCTCGAACGGGATGAGCGGGTGGTACAGGAGACACGGCTGTACGACCCTGAGCGCAATGAAACCAGAGCCATGCGCAGCAAAGAGGTGGCGAACGACTACCGCTACTTTCCGGACCCGGATTTGCTGCCGCTCGAGTTGAGCGATGCCTACATCGCCGAGCAGCACGCCTGCATGCCGGAATTGCCGGCGGCCAAACGCGAGCGCTACATCGGCCAATTGGGGATCAAGCCTGAGGACGCCACCTTGCTGACGGGCGCCTTGGCCCGTGCCGAGTACTTTGAGCAGGTGGCGGAGCGTTGCGGCAACCCACGTCTTGCGGCCAACTGGGTGGTGGTTGAGCTCTTGGGGGCGCTGAACCGCGATGGACTCGACATTGCCCAAAGCCCGGTCACCGCACTTGCATTGGGCGGGCTGCTTGAGCGCATTGAAGACCAGACCATCTCTGGCAAAATCGCGAAGCAGGTGTTCCAGGTGCTGTGGGAGGAAGGCGGCGACGCCGATGCGATCATTGCGGACCGGGGCCTCAAGCAGGTCACCGACAGTGGAGCAATCGAAGCCTTTGTGGAGGCGGTGATCCACGAGCATCCGGAGCAAGTCGAGCAGTTTCGCGCCGGCAAGGAAAAGGTCCTCGGGTTCTTGGTTGGCCAGGTGATGAAGCGCTCCCAAGGCAAGGCCAACCCAAGCCAGGTCAACGACATGTTGCGCCAAAAACTTGCTGAGTAGGCGCCTGGAGGCTGGCCGTGGGCGATCACCAAGCAGACCAATGGACCGAGCAGTTCGTATTGGGTGTCGACCTCGACGGTGTGGTCGCCGATTTCATTGGTGGGCTGAGGCCCATCGCGGCTGAATGGCTCGGTGTCGCCGCCGACTCATTGACGGCTGACGTCAGCTACGGGTTCGCCGAGTGGGGCCTTGAGGATGTGGGTGGCTACGAAGGCCTGCACCGACACGCCGTGAAGCACCGTGGTTTGTTCGAGCGCCTGCCGGCCATGCCCGGTGCCCCCGCCGCATTGCGGCGCCTCGCGGCCGCCGGAATCCGCATTCGCATCATTACCCACCGGCTGTATATCCCTTGGTTTCATCGTGAGGCCGTGCGCCAGACAGTCGACTGGCTGGAAGCCCATGGCATTCCCTACTGGGACTTGTGCTTCATGCGCGACAAGGCAGCGGTCGGCGCCGACCTCTACCTTGAAGACAATCCTGCGAACGTCGCCGCGCTGCGCGCCGCCGGGCATCCTACAATCGTCGTGCGCAATTCGACCAACCGGTCTGTACCGGCACCAGCGGCGACGGACTGGTCAGGCATTGAGCAGATGGTGATGCAGGAGTTCGTTGCCTGGCAATCTGCTCTGGGGCATCGCTGAAGCGCTGCTACACTTTTGCCCAACACTAAGGGTGGAGTTTTTCCATGGGTACAGGCGCTTGGGTGCTGGTGGTGGCAGTCGCATTGGCGGGTCTGACGGCGGTTCTG
>DHQM01000181.1:6637-6925 GCA_002408105.1 Gammaproteobacteria bacterium UBA5338
AACTCCTGCATCACCATCTGCGGGTCTGACGGCGGTTCTGTACAACCAACTGGTGCAGTTGCGCAACCGCTACCGCAATGCGTTTGCCCAGATCGATGTGCAGCTGGAGCGGCGCTATGACCTGATTCCCAACCTGGTCGCTGTCGCCAAGGGCTACCTGGAACACGAAAGGGAGACCCTCGAAGCGGTGACCCAGGCCCGCAACCAGGCCCTGGCAGCTGTGCGTCGCGCGGCTGACCGACCCGGTGATCCGTCCCGGATGAAGGCCCTGGCTGGAGCTGAGCAGGT
>DHQM01000181.1:7155-10302 GCA_002408105.1 Gammaproteobacteria bacterium UBA5338
GCTGGAGCTGAGCAGGTGCTCGAAGGCAGCTTGGGGCGCCTGCTCGCCACGGCCGAGGCCTACCCGGAACTCAAAGCGGATGCGAACCTGCGCGAGTTGTCCGAGGAGCTGGCCAGCACAGAAAACCGCGTCGCTTTCGCCCGCCAAGCGTTCAACGACGCGGCAATGCACTACAACACGGCCCGCGAAAGCTTTCCGCAGGCGCTCATAGCAGGGCCGCTCGGATTCGGCCCCGTGGCCATGCTCGAGTTGCAGCAAGGGGCTGCGCGGCAGGCCCCGACCGTGCAGCTGTAGACCTGGCGCAGCGCCTGACGGCCATGGATTTTTTCGGCCATCAGGTTCAGGCGCAGCGCCGCACTGCGCTGCTGCTCGGCCTATACTTTTCCGCCATCGTGGCCGTGGTCGGCATGCTCTACGGGTTGGCGCTGGCGATCCTGCCGCACCCTGCTGGTGTGAGCGGGTGGTACTGGGACCTGGACCTGTTGCTGGTGGTCGCGGCCCTTGCCTTCGCAACCATTGGCGCCGGTTCGTTCTATGCGGTGACTAAATTCGCGCGCAATGGTGTCTCGGTGGCGGTCGCGCTGGGTGGCGTCCCGGTTGAGCCGCGCACTGCGGAGGAGCGTCAACTCCTCAATGTGGTTGCGGAGATGGGGCTCGCCGCGGGCGTCCCGCTGCCGCAGGTCTATCGGTTGGGTGACGAACCTGGCCTCAACGCCTGCGCGGCAGGCCTAGGTTTTGACGATGCGGTGATCATCGTGACCCAAGGCCTGCTGGAGGCGCTGGACCGCGACGAAATGCAGGGCGTGATCGCCCATGAGTTCAGCCACATTCTGGCTGGCGACATCCGCCTCAATTTGCGTTTGGCCGCGGTGCTGCATGGCATTTCATTGTTTTACTTTGCCGGGCGCGGCCTGTTGGGACACCGCCGCGGTTCCACCCGAAACCGTGGGGCGGCTGGAATCGGTGCGGGGCTGATGGCCATCGGGGTGGTCGGCGGGGTTGCGGCGCGGTTGATCCAAGCTGCGGTTTGCCGCCAGCGTGAATGGCTGGCCGACGCGGCTGCGGTGCAGTTCACTCGCAACGTCGAGGGCCTGGCCCTTGCGCTGTGCAAGATTGGGGGGGTCGACCTGCACTTTGGGTCGCGGTTGCGCACGCCGCGAGCAACGAGCTTCAGCCACATGTTCGTGGCGCCGGTTGGAGCTCAGGACTTGCGTGCCACAGCCCAGCACTGGTGGTCGACCCACCCGCCATTGCCGGCACGGATTCGGCGCCTATGGCCCCACTGGGACGGCCGCATGGTCAGGGCCGGGGTTGCGGGCAACGGTGTTCAGGTCAAAGGCCAGGCGCCGGCATCCGCGAGCGGTTGGAGCCCTGAAGCCGTGGTGGCGGCGGCTGGTACCTTGAACCTTGCTGCGCTGCGGGTCGTCCAGAGCCGCATGCGCCAGCTCCCCTCTGTGGTTTCCATGGCCTGCACGGATGTGGAAGGCGCGCGGGCGCTGGTCTACGCCCTGCTGTTGAGCCCCGATCCCGAATGCCGCCAGCGCCAAAAAGCGCGCCTGCGCGCCCAAGAGCCACCCATGGTGGTGGAACAGATGGAGGCGCTGAGCGTTGACGCGGCACAGTTCAGCGGCCTGGAGCTGGAGACCGCTGAGCTGGCATTGCCGGCCTTGAGGCAAATGCCGGCGCCCGAGTATCCGGCGTTTCGAAACCGTTTGGTCACCCTGGCTGCCATGGATGGAGAAACCAGCCTCATCGAGCACGCGCTGGTCGCACGGGTCACCGGAAGCCTGGAGCGCAGCTTGCGTTTGCATCGGGGTCCAGTGCGTGAAACCCAGGGGATGGCCGCAAGTGCCGATGCTGTCGTTGTGCTGCTGGGTCACCTGGTTGCCCTCGGCGGGCGCGACCACGAGTCGCGGGCAGGGGCCTGGCGTGCGGCCTATCGACACCTGCCCCTGGACATGCCCGAGCCCGGTGTAGAACTCAGGGTGCGGCCGGGGGCGTCCCTGGTGGGCGCGCTCAACCAGCTGGCGCGGCTTTCACCGACCGATAAACGGCAGCTGTTGACCGCCGCTGTGGCCGCGGCGGTGCACGACCACGCGCTCGATGGGGCGGAAGCACGCGTGCTGCGGGCCTTCGCGTCCGCCGTCGCCGTGCCATTGCCTGCGGACCTCAGTTTTGTGCCTTGATGCGAGGCCTGCACGCCTTGGCCGGGCGCCAATTTGCAGCCCCAAGTTTGCCCGGAGATAATGCGGCTATTTGGTGCAACCCCGTGGGGCCGACACGATGAGCCAGCCAGCGCGGACCTTGCCGGTCCCGACACCGGAGACCGAACATTTCTGGGAAGGCGCCCGCCGCGGCGAGCTGCTGTTGCAGCGCTGCCAAGCTTGCGCGCAGACGTATTTTCCTCCGCGCCCGCATTGCCCTGGTTGTGGCGCGCGAGAGGTCGAGGTGTTCGCTGCCAGTGGTCGGGCCACGTTGTACAGCTATGTGATCAACCACCGTCCGGCACCAGGCTTCGAGGCGCCCTACGCCATTGCGGTGGTGGCCTTGGAAGAAGGGCCGCGGATGATGACGAACCTGGTCGATGTCGAACAGACCCCCGAGGCCCTGCAGTTGGACATGCCCCTGGAGGTGGTGTTCGAGCCTTGCAGTGACAGCATCAGTTTGCCGCTGTTCAGGCCCGCTGGAGCAGGCCGATGAAGCGGGGCGGTGTCGCAGTGGTCGGTGCGGCCGAAACCACCGAACTCGGCAAGATTCCACACCGCTCCCAGATCGGCCTGCACGCAGACGCTGCGCTCAATGCCTTGGCCGACGCGGGCCTGAAGCCCGCGGACATCGACGGTGTAGCCACTGCCGGTGAAACTCCCACGGACATCGCCCATTACCTCGGCATCACCCCCAAATGGGTGGATGGCACCGCGGTGGGTGGCTGCTCGTTCATGATCCATGTGCGCCATGCGGCTGCAGCGATCGCCGAAGGCCTGTGCACCACGGTACTCATCACCCACGGGGAGAGTGGCCGGCACCGTTTGGGGGCCATTCCCAGGCCGTTGAACCGGGCGAGCCTGCAGGGTCAGTTTGAGGCACCTTTCGGGGTCTCCGGGCCGCCCTCCATGTTCACCTTGCCGAGGGGTAGGCGATCATGCG
>DHQM01000161.1 GCA_002408105.1 Gammaproteobacteria bacterium UBA5338
CCGGACGTGGCCTACACAGCCGGTGCGGGGCGCGGGGTACCCTGAACCGGGGGCGGTGGCCGGTGCAGACCCCGCCTCATTGGCCGGCGTGTCCGCACTCGGGCGCGGCGCGCCACGGTCAACTCGGCTCGGAACCGGCAGGGTTGCGGAGTGGGTGGCCTGGATTTTCACGGTGGTCGCGTTCGATTCCGGGATGGGGCGCTCGACCTGCGGCCGGAGCCGACGGGCGCTGGTGGTATAGTGTAGCAAAAGCGAAATTGGCCCAAGGCTGCGGGGTCTGGTACCGCGTCTGACGATGCAGGAGGTGCAGCGCATGCCCCAAGATACGATGGCACGGGAGATCGAACGCCTGCTGCGCGAACAGTTTGCCCCAGTTCACCTGGAACTGGTCAACGAAAGCCACCAACACAATGTGCCGCCCGGGTCGGAAACCCACTTCAAACTGACTCTGGTTGATCCGGCCTTCGCCAGCCAGCGGCTGGTGGCGCGCCACCAATCGGTGTATGCGGCACTGGCTGGGCCCCTGTCTTCGGGGGTTCACGCGCTCGCGCTTCACACCTACTCGCCAGAGGAATGGACCGCACGCAGCGGCGCGGCCCCCAGCTCGCCGCCCTGTTTGGGCGGTTCGGCCGCGACCGGTTGACGCGTGCTGACGTGGCGCAACCGCAGGGCGAACGACAACGCCATCAGGCTGAGCGCCACGATCAGGCCCATCCAAAAACCCTGGGCGCCAAAAGGCCCGCCAAGTAGCGGAGTCATTCCCAACAGGTATCCGAGGGGCAGTGCGATGCCCCAGCAACTCAGCATCGCGAGCCACATGGGCACCCGGGTGTCCTTGTGGGCCCTCAGCGCACCGGTGAGCACCACTTGGAACACGTCACCCGCCTGAAACAGGGCGGCAAACACCAGCAGTCTCGCCGCGGTGTGCTGCACGGCCAGGTCGCCTGTGTACCAAGTCACGAGTTCATGTCGGGTGCCAAGCAGCAGCGCAGCATTCACTGCCACCAGCGCGCCGGCGACAGCGAGTGCGCTGCGCACCAGGGCGCGTGCGCGCTGCGCCTGCCTCGCACCCAGCAGTTGACCGGTGCGAACGGTCAACGCCAACGACAGGCTAAGGGGCACCATAAACAGAAAGGCGGTGATGTTGAACGCGACTTGGTGGGCGGCAACCGCGGTGGCACCCAACGTGGCAATGAACAAAGAGACCGCCGAAAACAGTCCGGACTCGAACGCCATGGCGGCACCCATGGGCATGCCAATGCGGACCAACTCTCGCAGTTCTGTCCGTGGCCACACCCGCCAACGCACGCCCCAGCTGCGTCGGGTCGCACGGTCGGCGCAGCTGATCGCAAGCATCAGGGCGAAATTGCTCCACCAGATGACTGCAGTTGCCAGGCCGCAGCCCGGACCACCAAGCCCGGGAATCGGTCCCCAACCGAACACGAACAGCAAATCCAGCGGGATGTTCAGCAGAAATGCAAGCACGGAGATGGCCAGCACCGGGCGCGTGCGACCGTGGCCTTCGTGAAAGTTGCGCAGAATCTGAAACCCCACCATCCCTGGAACGCCCTGCGCCAGCAAGTGCAGGTACTCGGCTGCCACAGGCTGGACCTCCGGATCAATGCCCATGGCGGAGAACAGGCGGTGTGCATGGGTCAGCAGCACCACGATGGCGCCGCTCAACACCAGTCCGAGGATGGCGGCGGCGCGGGTTGCAGCTCCGGTGCGTGAACTCCGGCCGCCGCCGACCTGCTGCGCCACGGTTGGAGTCAGGGCGTACAGAATGCCCAGGGTGCACAAGAAGAGTGGGATCCAGCTGCTGGCGCCGACGGCAACCCCAGCGAGTGCGGTGGCTCCCGCCCGGCCGGAGATGAGCACATCCGTTGTGGCAATGCCCATCTGGGCCAACTGCACCACCAGTATGGGACCGGCGAGGCGCAACAGCGCGCGCAAGTCGGGGCCAACCGCGGGCAGTGCTGTGCGGTTCGCAAACGGGAGGGGCATGCAGGATTCTCGGTTGGTGGTGCGCTGTACTGGTGGCCATTATCGACCTTCGCGCCAGGAGGCAAAACCCAAGGCTCGGGCTGTGGGGCCGCCGCGACTGGAAAGGCGCTTGCTCAGTGGGTAGATTGGCGGCCCATGGTTCTTGATGCTGCTGCCATTGCGCGGGTGTTCGATCGCGAGTTTCGCGTGACCCACCACACCGCTTTGATCGGAGGTGCCAGCGAACCCTGGTACCGCCCCGCAGGTCCGCACAGCACCTTGCACGAGGTCCATTTCACCCGCGACTATGCCGCGAGCGCCCTGCACGAAGCGGCCCACTGGTGCATCGCCGGGGCACGTCGTCGTCTGCTGGAAGACTACGGCTACTGGTACTGTCCGGGCGAACGGACACCGAGAGAGCAGCTTGCATTCGAGCGGGTCGAGGCCCGTCCTCAGGCGATCGAGTGGTGGCTGAGCGCAGCTTCGGGCCGAGGTTTTCGCGTCAGTCTGGATAACCTCGGGGCAGAGCTTGCTGCGGCTGAGGCGCGGTTCGTTCCACAGGTGCGCGGAGCGCTCAATACCATGTTGGAGCAGGGTTCCATGCCGCCGCGGGCCATGCAGCTGGGCCGGGCGCTGGTGCATGAGTCTGGAGCTGGCCTGCCGCAGTCTCTCGCCGACTGCGAAGTGATGTTGTCATGACTCGGCGTCGCCCCCGGATTCTGGCCGACGAGAACATTCCAGGTCTTGGTGCGCTCGCTGAGGTCGCGGAGGTGCGGCGAATCCCAGGCCGCGCCATCGATGCCGCCAGTCTGGCGGATGCCGAGGCCTTGCTGGTCCGCTCGGTGACTCGGGTCGATGCTGCTTTGGTTGAGGGCTCGCAATTGCGTTTTGTCGGCAGCGCAACCATTGGCATCGACCATGTCGACCGCGCAGCGCTCGAAGCGAGTGGGATCGCCTTTGCACATGCCCCTGGCTCCAGCGCCCGGGCGGTTGCTGAATACGTGGTCAGTGCCCTGCTGGCCCTTGCGCACCATTGCCCCCGCGCCCGCCCCGGGGGCCGGGTCGGTGTTGTGGGTGTGGGCCATGTGGGCCGCCGGCTTACCCAGACGTTGCAGGCCCTGGGCTATAGATGCGTTGCCATTGACCCTTTCGTGGCCGACCCTCCGGCGCCGGCGCGGACATTGGATGCGGTGCTTGGCGAACTGGATGTCTTGACTCTGCACGTGCCTCTGGTGGGCGATGGGCCTCACCCGACCCACCACCTGTTGGATGCGGCACGCCTGGCGCAGCTGGACTCCGGTGCGGTGTTGATCAACACCAGCCGTGGTGCGGTGGTTTGCAACCACGCCCTGAGGTCACGCTTGGAGGCGGGTCCATCGCTCACCGCCGTGCTGGATGTTTTCGAGTGCGAGCCGGGCATTGACCGGCGATTGGCGCGGCTGTGCGCCCTCGCCACCCCCCACATCGCCGGCTACAGCCTCGATGCCAAGCTGCGGGGAAGCGCCAGGGTGCAGGCGGCATTGCGCCGGCATTTCGGGCTCCCGGGGAATGCCGTCCGATTGCCCGTGGGCGCTCCGCCCGCGGTGCCGAGGTTCGCCCTTGAGGCGAGCGCCGAGCCTTGGCGTGGTTGGGCGCGCGCGACTGCCATTGCGTG
>DHQM01000002.1:0-10962 GCA_002408105.1 Gammaproteobacteria bacterium UBA5338
GGCGGCGCGCGCATGCAGGAGGGGCTCCTGTCGCTGCTGCAGATGGCCAAGACCTCCGCCATGCTGGCGCGGCTGGGCGAGGCGCGCCTGCCCTTCATCTCGGTGCTGACCGACCCGACCACCGGCGGCGTGTCGGCGAGCCTGGCGATGCTGGGTGACGTGATCATCGCCGAGCCGAACGCGTTGATCGGTTTCGCCGGGCCGCGTGTCATCGAGCAGACCGTGCGCGAGGTGCTGCCACCGGGCTTCCAGCGCAGCGAGTTCCTGCTCGACCACGGTGCCGTGGACCAGATCGTCGATCGTCGCCAGATGCGCGAGCACATCGCCCGTCTGCTGGGTCTGCTGCAGAGGCGCTCGGCCACCGCGTGAGCGCGCGTTTCGCCTGCCTCAGCGACTGGCTGGCCTGGCAGGAGACGGCCCACCCGCGCAAGATCGACCTCACCCTCGACCGCGTACGGGCGGTGCTGGCGCGCCTGGCGCCGGCGCTGTCCGGCGTGCCGGTCGTCACCGTGGCCGGCACCAACGGCAAGGGATCCGTGGTCCATTTGCTCGAACAGTGGCTCAGACGTCAGGGCGCCCGTGTCGGCGCCTACAGCTCGCCGCACCTGCAGCGCTACAACGAGCGGGTGCGGATCAACGGCGTCGAATCCACAGACGCTGAATTGTGCGCAGCATTCGCTCAGGTGGAGGCCAAGCGGGGCGACACCGCGCTGACCTACTTCGAGTTTGGCACCTTAGCGGCGGTGCAGCAGTTCGTTGATGCCGATCTGGATTTCTGGTTGTTGGAGGTGGGGCTCGGGGGACGTCTTGACGCAGTGAATGTCATTGAACCGGACATTGCAGTCATCACCACGGTCGACTACGACCACCAGGATTGGTTGGGGAGGGACCTGGGGAGTATCGCCCGAGAGAAAGCGGGCATCATGCGCGCCGGTCGACCTGCTGTGGTGGCGATGCCGGCGCCACCTGCGCCCGTCCAGTCTGCGCTGGAAGCCCCCGGAGCGGTGGTCCGGTGGCGTGGTGAAGCGTTTGACCTGATCGCCGAAGCGGATGGAAGCTTCGAGTACCGGTCGCCCAGCCATCGCCTCAGCCGCCTGAGGTGCGCACTCCCACCCGATTCGGTGGCGGCGGCACTGGCGGTGGCTGAGGCGCTGCCGTTCGCGATGGAGCCAGAAGCGGTCAAGGCATGGCTTGAAGCGGCGGCTTTGCCAGGGCGGTTCCAGCGCTTGGAACTGGGCGTGCCGGTGGTGCTTGATGTCGCTCACAACCCGCAGGGAGCTCGCCTCTTGGGCAAGCGGGTGGCTGGGGATTCGAGCCTCAAGCCGCTTTATGCCGTGCTCGGCACCATGGCAGACAAGGACCTCGCCGGTGTGGTGGCGCCACTGCAACCAGTGGTGGCGGCGTGGTTTCCGGCGGCGCCGCGGGTTTCCCGTGCCACACCAGTTGAGGCGTTGGTGGCTGGGCTTCAGCAGTTCGGTGCGAAGCAGGTCAGCCCCGGCGCATCGGTTGCCGATGCACTGGATCGCGCACTTCAGGCTGCCTCCGAAACTGGGGGGGGCGTATTGGTGTATGGCTCCTTCTATACAGTGGGTGAAGCACTCGACGCTTGCGGCGCAACACCGCAGCGAAGGCCCCCCCGATGAACGAGAACCACAAGCGCCGGCTTGTGGGTGCCCTTGTGCTCGTTGCGCTGGCAGCTGCGCTGCTGCCGATGCTGCTTGACAACCCCCAGTTGCCCCTGGATGGGCCCACGGCCGACATCCCGCCTCCGCCACCATTCGAAGATTGGCACCCCGGGCCCACCACCAGTTGGCAGGCCCTGGATCAGACCCTGGATGGAGGGGCTCTCGACCCTTGGGCAGAGTCGGCTGTGCCCGCCGACCCTGAGGGGCTGGCTCCAGACGTTGGCGCCGCTGATGCGCCCCGCCTGGACGCGGATGGGTTGCCCGTCTCCTGGGTGGCACAGGTAGGAACCTTTGCTGATCGCCAAAACGCCGAGCAGCTGGTCGCGCGGTTGCGCGGGCTCGGCCATGATGCCCATGCGCTGGAGTACGGGGACACTGCGCAGACCCTCTTCCGGGTCTACACGGGCCCCTACTGGAAACGGCAGCAGGCGGCAGAGGCGGCGAGCCAACTGAAAGCGCAGCTTGATGTCGATCCTTGGGTGACCCAGTATCGGCCATGAAGTGGGCGCAAACCGGCACCATTCTCTGCTAGAATTGCCGGCTTACCCTGGCCGGTTCGCCTCTCACATTGCTTTCCACATTCGACTTTGAGTGCAAACCTGAGATCCTGCTGCTGCGCCGCCCGCAGCGGACGGGGTTGGAATTGCGGTGCCTAGCCCCATGATGACTGCGCCACCCAATGGGCCTGATTTGGCAAACGCACAGGTGACCCGTTGAATTGGGTCGACTGGGTGATCCTTGCAGTGGTTGTGGTGTCGACCTTTGCGAGCCTGGTGCGCGGGTTTATCGCCGAAGCCTTCTCACTTGCAGCCCTGGTGGTGGCGACTGTGGCCGCCATTGTGTTTACCACCACCCTCAGCCAGTGGCTTGCGTCGCTCATCGAGTCGCCGATGCCGCGGACCCTGCTTGCCTTTGCTGCGCTGTTCATCGGCACCCTGATCGTTGGCTCCATCGTGGGGCGGCTGCTCCGGCGTCTGGTGCACGCAAGTGGTCTGGGAGGCATTGACCGTGGTCTCGGCCTGCTGTTCGGAGCGGTGCGTGGCCTCTTGATTGTCATGGTGGTCGCACTGGGTCTAGCGCTGACGCCCGCCATGGACTCTGTGGCCTGGAAAGAATCCAAGCTGCTTCCCTATTTGATGGCCGGTGTGCGTTGGGGGCAAGCGCAGCTCCCTCGACTCCACGACCACGCCGGCTAGGGGCGGGCCCGCCCCTGCCGGTTGGATTCCAACGGAGGTTTCGCCATGTGTGGTGTGGTTGGCATTCTTGCCCAAGGCGATGTGAATCAAGCGATTTATGACGCCCTGACAGTGTTGCAGCACCGCGGCCAGGATGCTGCCGGCATGATGACCTGTGCCGACGGCAAGCTGAAGGTGCGCAAAGGCAACGGGCTGGTGCGTGATGTGTTTCAGTCGCAGGACATGCAGATGCTCGCCGGCAACATCGGCCTCGGCCACGTGCGCTATCCCACCGCCGGCAGTTCGAGCTCCATTCTTGCGCAACCGTTCTATGTGAACTCGCCGTATGGTCTTGCTCTGGCTCACAACGGCAACCTCACCAACACGGCGCAGCTGAGTGAGGAGCTGTACCGGGACGACCTGCGCCACGTCAACACCGATTCTGACTCGGAAGTGCTGCTCAACGTGCTTGCCCATGAACTGCAAGAGCTGGGGCAGCATGAGCCTCAGCCTGAGCACTTTTTGGCGGCAGTTGAACGGGTGCAGGAGCGCGCCACGGGCGGCTATGCGGTGGTGGCGATGGTTGTGGGCTATGGATTGCTCGGCTTTCGCGATCCGCACGCCATTCGGCCCCTCGTGGTTGGACGTCGGGACACCGAACAAGGCCCCGAATTCATGATGGCCTCGGAAAGCGTGGCCCTTGACGCGCTGGATTTCGAGTTGGTGCGTGACTTCGGTCCGGGCGAGGCCATCTTCATTGATTTGAACGGGCAAATTCACAGCCGCACCTGTACCCCGCAGCCGAGCTACCGGCCCTGCATTTTTGAGCACGTCTACTTTGCCCGACCCGACTCGATTATCGACCGCATCTCTGTGCACAAGGCCCGCCTGCGCATGGGCGAGCGGTTGGCAGAAAAAATTCTGCGCGTTTGGCCGGACCACGACATCGATGTGGTGATTCCGATCCCCGATACCAGCCGCACGGCGGCCTTGCCTCTGGCGCAGCGCCTTGGGGTCAAGTACCGCGAGGGGTTTGTAAAAAACCGCTACATCGGCCGCACCTTCATCATGCCGGGCCAAAGCCAGCGACGAAAATCTGTGAAACAAAAGCTCAATGCGATTGACCTCGAGTTTCGCGGCAAGAATGTCCTTTTGGTTGACGACTCCATTGTGCGCGGGACCACCTGTGAGCAGATCATTCTGATGGCGCGCGAGGCCGGGGCGGCCAAGGTGTACTTCGCGTCGGCAGCGCCGCCGGTGCGCTATCCCAACGTATACGGCATCGACATGCCGGCGGCGGAGGAATTGATTGCGCACGGGCGCAGCGAAGACGAGGTTCGCCGTTTGATCGGTGCCGACCAACTGTTCTACCAGGACCTCGAAGACCTGATCGAATGCGCCAGCGAGGGCAACCCGCTCATCACGGACTTCGAGTGTTCGGTGTTCACCGGTGAATACGTCACCGGCAACATCGATCGCAGTTACCTGGACCTGGTCAGCAGCCTGCGCGCCGACAAGGCCAAGGCACGTCGAGAAGCCAGGGTACGGTCTGGCACCGCCTATGGCGGTTGCATCAAAGACCTGTAGCGGCCGAAAGTGAGCCATCCATGACCGAATCTGCACCTCCACAACGACACGCAACCGAAGCAGAAGCTCTGGCAGGCGCTGCCTTCGATACCCTGGCGGTACGCGCTGGCCAACGCCGCAGCAGCGAGGGAGAGCACGCCGAGGCGATCTTCGCGACTTCCAGCTATGTCTTTGAGTCCGCTGCTGCGGCGGCCGACCGGTTTTCTGGCGCGGCGCCGGGCAATGTGTACTCCCGCTACACCAATCCAACGGTCGCCATGTTCGAAGACCGGCTTGCGGCGCTGGAGGGTGCGCCGGCGGCGGTTGGCGCAGCTTCGGGCATGGGGGCCATCCTCAGTTTGATGATGACCCTGCTGTCCGCCGGCGACCATGTGGTGTGCTCGCGCAGCGTTTTCGGCACCACCATTGGTTTGTTCAGCCGCTACCTAGAGAAGTTTGGCGTCGAGACTTCGTATGTCGCACCCACCGACATCGAGGCATGGAAAAATGCCATTTGCGACCGGACCCGTGTGCTCTTTGTGGAGACGCCCTCCAATCCGTTGTGCGAAGTGGCCGACCTCCCTGCGCTGAAGCGGCTGGCTCAGCAGGCGGGAGCGCGCCTGGTGGTCGACAACTGCTTCTGCACCCCGGCCCTGCAGCGCCCACTCGAGCTGGGTGCCGACCTGGTGGTGCATTCGGCCACCAAATACCTGGACGGGCAGGGACGCTGCATCGGTGGGGCGGTCGTGGGCGACGAGGCCACCATCGCGGATGTGGTGGCGTTCATTCGCACCTGTGGCCCAAGCATGAGCCCTTTCAATGCGTGGGTGTTTCTCAAGGGGTTGGAGACCTTGCGTCTGCGCATGTTGGCGCACTCTGACAATGCCCTTGCTGTCGCTGAATGGCTGCAGGCTCAACCTGGGATCCAGAGGGTCTACTATGCGGGCTTGCCGACCCACCCAGGTCATGCGTTGGCGCGTCAACAGCAGCACGCCTATGGTGGGGTGCTGTCCTTCGAGGTTGCCGGCGACCAGGCGGCGGCCTGGCGTTTCATTGACGCCACGCGTCTGGTTTCACTCACTGCCAACCTCGGCGACGCGAAGACCACCATTGTGCACCCCGCGACCACCACCCACGGGAGGTTGTCGGCCGAGCAGCGCCGGGACGCAGGGGTCGCGGACAACCTGATCCGCCTGGCCGTGGGGCTGGAAGCCCCCACCGACCTGTTGGATGACCTGCGCCTCGGTCTGGCCGCAATTTGAGTTGCAGATGCGAATCACGGGCCGCCCGCGCGTCGACAGGCTATTCTGACAGGAGTCATGGGCGAACGCGGATGCGCGGGAGGGCGAGTGTCGCTGAAAACACTGGGCGACCGGTTGGTGGCCGAAGTGAGCAAGGCTGTGCAGGGCAAGCAGCATGAGGTGCGTCTGACCCTGGCGTGCCTGTTTGCCGGTGGCCATCTGCTGATCGAAGACCTCCCAGGAATGGGCAAGACCACTCTGTCCCATGCCTTGGCCGCGGCCCTGGGGCTGCAGTTTTCGCGCATTCAGTTCACCAGCGACCTGCTGCCCGCCGACATCCTTGGCGCCTCGATCTTCGATCCTTCATCCCGCGGGTTCCAGTTTCATCCGGGACCGCTGTTTGCCCAGCTGGTGCTCGCCGACGAGATCAACCGGGCCAGCGCGAAAACCCAGAGTGCCTTGTTGGAGTGCATGGAGGAAGGTCAGGCCACGGTGGATGGTGCCAGCCACCGGCTGCCCACGCCGTTCTTCGTGATCGCGACGCAAAACCCCGTCGAGCAATCCGGCACCCACCGGTTGCCGGAGTCACAGCTGGATCGGTTCTTGATGCGCATTCGGTTGGGGTATCCCCCCGTGCCAATCGAACGGCGCATGTTGGCTGAGCCCCACGTCCGTGGCCAGCACAAGGTCCAGCCTTGCATTGACTCCGGCGCGTTGGAATCCACGCGCGTGGCCGTGGATCGGGTACAGGCCAGCGAAGCGCTGCTCGACTATGTGCTTGCGTTGATCGACCTCAGTCGCAACGGGGGACACTTTGTGACCGGGCTGTCACCCCGGGGTGGGTTGGCACTGATGGGCGCCGCACGTTCCTGGGCTGCTTTGGAAGGGCGCGAGTTCCTGTTGCCCGAGGACGTTCAAGCGGTGCTGCCTGCGGTGGTGGACCACCGCCTGCACTGGCGTGACCCCAGCCGCCACTCTGAGACGCCGGCTGCATTTATGCGGGCCCGAGTGGATGCCCTCGGCTTCGGCTGAACGCACTCTCGGCTCATCCCGGCGCGAGCAGCCTTTCGGGTCGCCGGCCTGGCTGGGGAAGGTGCTGCATCGGCGGTTTTCCGCCTGGCTTGAGCGCCGGCTTCCGAGTGTGGGTCGGGTGCGCCTGGCGCACCGACGCATTTTCGTGGTGCCGAGTCCGGCGGGCTGGTTGCTGGGGGCGCTGTTGTTCGCCATGTTGATCGGATCGATCAACTATCAGAGCAGCCTCGCGTACGCAATCACCTTCTGGGTTGCTGGTGTGCATGCAGTCGCCCTGCTGCACAGCTACCGCAACCTCGCCGGCATGGAAATCGTGCTTGAATCACTGGATCCTGGCTTCGTCGGTGGCTTCGGTACCGTGCACCTGCGCATCACCGCCGCAGCCGGGCGGACCCCCACAGCGTTGCGCTGGCTGGTGGCGGGGCAGGAAGTGGCGCGCGTTGCCGAGGTGGGTCCTGCGGGCGAGCGGGGTTCCCTGCGTCTGCGTCTGGATGCGCGGGGCAGCTGGCGGCTGCCCTGGCTGTACCTCGAGTCGCGCTATCCCTTGGGCCTGTACCGGGTGTGGTCGCCTCTGCGGCTTGACGGTGCACTGACGGCCTTCCCTGCACCTCGCGCCACCCAGCGGGCCCCTTTGGCAACCCACCGCGCTGACGATTCCACCAACCACCTGGCGGCGCAGGCCGCGGACCTCGAGTTCTCGGGACTGCGCGCTTGGCGGTTGGGGGACACCCTGGGCCGCGTGGCTTGGCGCCAGTCGGCAGCGCGGGACGAACTGCTGGTGCGTGAGTTGGACCCTCCCCTCGCCGGCCAAGGGCCCGTCTGGCTGGATGTGCAGCATTGTGAGGGGCCGGGGTTTGAAGCGGCCCTGGGAGAGCTCTGCCACTGGGTGTTGCAGCTGGAGGCGCGGGGCACCCCGTATGGGCTGCGTCTGCCGAGTGTGGAGCTGCGGCCCGCGGTGGGCTCTGCCCACCAACGGGCGGCCCTGACTTGTCTCGCGCTCGAAGGCCGCCCCGAGTGAGCGCGGTGCTGAGTTTTTTTGGCCCAAGCCCTCCGCAAGTGGAGCGATTGACCGGCGGGCAGTGGCGGTGGCTTGCAGTGCTGGTGGTGGCGGCCTGCGCGCCGCACGGAGCCCGACTGCCGATGCCTTTGACTGTGGCGGTGGTGGCACTGCCGGCCTGGCGTTGGTGGAACCTGCGCCGGGGGCAGGGACGCACACCCCGCTGGCAGCAGGTTGGGGTGGTGTTTGCAGGGCTCGCCACGTTGTTTTTCGGCTATCCCACCGCGATTGGAGTGGAGCCAGCGGTGGGCTTGTTGGTGCTTTCTGCGTTGGCCAAGGTGCTGGAGGCCCGCACCCGCCGGGACGGCCTGGTGCTGGTGTTTCTTGCGTATTTTTTGACCATCACCCCGTTTCTGTTTACCCAATCCATTGCTGCAGCGGGCTATGCCGCGGGGCTGTTTCTGTTGGCGACCACCACCCTCAATGCATTGAACCGATTCGATGCCGGCTGGTCCCTGCAGCCCCTGCGCACGGCAGCTGGGCTTGCGGTTCAGGCCGCGCCCTTGATGCTGGTTCTGTTCTTGCTGTTTCCGCGCGTGGGCCCCCTGTGGTCGGTGCCTCTGGCCAGCCCGGTTGCGCGCACCGGACCGAGTTCCACGCTCAGCCCTGGTGACATCGCAGCGCTCAGTGAGTCATCCGAGCTCGCGTTTCGCGCACGCTTCGCGGGTGGTGATCCGCCGGCCGACGCGCTGTACTGGCGTGGCCTTGTGCTCAGCGAGTTCGACGGTCGAACTTGGCGTCGGGGACTGGGGGTGGCCGCGTCGATGGCGCGCCGCCCGGAGCCTCCGGAGGATGCCATCTACCGCTACCAGGTGACGATGGAACCGAGTGCCCGGCCCTGGGTATTTACCCTGGATGGCAGCTGGACCGGTGACCCCCGCTTAAAACCCAGTGGAAGCGGCACCTGGGCAGCGCTTGAGCCGGTGGAACGGCGGCTTCAATTGGATTTTGAGGTTGGGCCAGCGCAATCCGCTGCGTCTTTGGGTCCGGTCGAACGCCAAATTGCTCTACAACTGCCGGCCGTGGGCAACCCCGAGGCTCGGGTACTGGCAGCCCAATGGCGCAACCGTTTTGGGGCGGACTCCGGGGCAGTCATAGACGCTGCGCTCCGATATTTTCGCAGCGCCCCATTTCACTACACGCTGGAGCCCGGAAAGCTCGGGCCGGACAGCATGGACGAATTCCTGTTCGACTCCCGTGCGGGGTACTGTGGGCACTACGCCAGCGCATTCGTGTTTCTGATGCGCAGTGCCGGGATTCCGGCGCGGGTGGTGACCGGTTACCAAGGTGGCGAATTCAACGCAGTGAACGGTTACTTCATCGTCCGTGAATACGATGCCCATGCCTGGGCTGAAGTCTGGTCGCCCGCGCAGGGCTGGGTCGTGGTGGACCCGACTCAGGCGGTGGCCCCCGAGCGCATTGCTGCCGACCTGCGCAGTCGAGCGTTCGGCGTGGTGGACGAGGCCGAGGGGGCAGCGGCTTCCCTGTGGACCCGCTGGTGGCAGCGAACGCGGTTGAGCTGGGATGCTGCCCAATACCACTGGGTTCGGTGGGTGTTGAACTACGACTTGTCGCGCCAGCAATCGCTGTTTGGCTTGGACGCCAGTCTAAAAAGTTCGCTGGCGCAACTCGGTCGCTGGTTGCTCGTGGCAGTGCTGGTGGTGTTCGGGGCCATTGCGCTCTGGCTGGTCAAGCGCGCACCACGCAGTGCCGGGCCTGTACAACGGGCGTATGAACAGGCGCTGGCGGCTTTGGCCCGGGCAGGTTTCCAGCGCGGCACCGGTGAGGGACCGCAGGCTTTTGCTGAGCGGGTAGGCGCTGCGCGGGCCGACCTGGGAGCAGATTTCGCAGCTGTCACCACAGCCTTGGTGGCGCAGCGATACGGGGGTGGAACCTTGTCGCCCCCGTCTCAGTCGGCGCTTCGCGCCCAGGTACGGGCCCTGCAGCGGGCAACGCGTGATCGTTCCTGAACAGTGGGTGTCCGTTACGGGCCCGATCCCTGGCTGTGGGCTTCCGGTGCAGGTTCGGCATCGAGGGCCTCGGTGTGGGCTGGATGCAGGTACAGCTCGGCTTCTGTGCCCGTCAATACGCCTTTGCCGTGCCAGGGCAAGAGCCGGTAGTCGGCGTGGTGGGAGTAGTCGATGAATGGATACTTGATGATGTCGAAGTAGGGGGAGTAGTCAAAGTCGCGGGGAACCACCAACCGTGGGTTGCGACGAAACAGCTGCACGCCGCCTCCATCCGCGCGCTTGACCAGCGGCAGAATTGGAAACTGCACGAAATTGAAGGCCTCGGCGATCATGGTCGAGCAGACGGTGCGGGTCTGTGTGCCGATGCTCTGGCTGAACAGGGTGGAGCGGTAGCGCCGCGGTAAGATCCACCACGGAAACAAAAAACGCGCCAAATCGAAAATCTGGCGGATGTCGTAGCGTGTTCCCAGTTTGAAGATGGCGAACCGCATGATCTCTTGCGCATCTCGGTGTGACAGTCCGTGAGGGCGGGCAATGCGCAGGTGCTCGCCCTCATAGGTGTGCAGCGGGCGGACCACCGTGCCAAGCCCCAGTTCGCTTTCGACCAGAAGCTGGTGCCCGGGTGCATCGCCATAGTGCTGGATCACCAGGGCACGCAGCTCCGGGTCCTCGATGTCGTGCAGGCGGCCGATGTACAGTGCGGCGTGGGACCAGGCGCTCTGGGTGATCAACTGGATGACCCCGGCGACCCGTGATCGGCCCTCTACCAGGACCACGTCACAGGGGCGCAGCTCGTAGCGAATGCGGTCGAAGTCGCAGAGCGGGTACTCCGAGCGCGGTGACTTGTGATTGAGCCACCGCGTCAATGCGCCCGCGATGAATTTGAACATGGAAAAGAGACCTGCCTCAGCAACGCAGACATGGATCGTCGCGACCCAAGACAACCCCTGGCGCGAACAAGTTCCGTGGCGAATTCCCCTGGTGGTCCAGTGTAATTCAAACCACCCTGTGTGGCGCAGTCAGCTGGCGTTAAGCACCAGCGCGCAGGCGCGCTCCAGGGCTTCGATCGGGGTATAGAAGTGCGGTGAAAAGCGCACGCCGCCGCCGCGTTGGGCACAAACCACCCCCGCGGCCTTGAGCCGCTCGTGGGTCACTTCAGGCGCCTCGTCGCGCCGGCGAAAGGTACAGATGCCAAGGTGACGCTGGGGTGCCTTGGGTGTCAGTACCTTGATGTCT
>DHQM01000002.1:11161-11402 GCA_002408105.1 Gammaproteobacteria bacterium UBA5338
ATGCCCACCAACTGCAGCAGGGCAACACTGGCGTGCAGCGCGGTGACGCCGAGCATATTGGGGCTGCCGCACTCGAAGCGCCGCGCGTCCGAGGCTGGGGTCCAGGTGGTGGCGTCGAAGTTCCCTGCTTCCGCCACCATGTGCCAGCCGTATTGGCGCAGCTGAAGTTGGTCGCGCAGCGCGGCGCGGCAATAGAACAGGGCCAGCCCCTCAGGCCCAAGCATCCACTTGTGCCCGTCGG
>DHQM01000002.1:11683-11903 GCA_002408105.1 Gammaproteobacteria bacterium UBA5338
GCATCCACTTGTGCCCGTCGGCAGCGACAAAGTCTGCCTGGATGGCATCGACGTCCAGTGGCTCGGCGCCGATGCTTTGAATCGCGTCGACGCAAAACAGCACGCCCCGCTGTTTGAGGGCGGCGCCGAGTTGGTGCAGGTCCATTCGCAAGCCACTGGCATACTGCACCGAGCTGATCGCCAGCAGCCGGGTGCGCCGGTCCGTCCGTTGCAGCAGGGC
>DHQM01000222.1 GCA_002408105.1 Gammaproteobacteria bacterium UBA5338
ATATTCATTAATAGCCAGTTCACGCATACGCTCAGCCATTGATGAATATTGAGCATCCAGTTCTTTTATATTGGCTTTAAATATTACGGCATACATTTGATGCTATTACTCCTTTAGCCGAATACACATAACAGTTAACTATATTGAATGTGTACATTCTCGACTAGATGGCATCCATCTAGTCTGTGAACTTATTCATTTGGCCGGTTTGAATAAAACGTTAAAAAACAACAAATTAGTAGGCTGGGGTGCCGATAACTGTGCTCTCCACGGCTTGGTGGCTGCGCTAGACTGCAACTGCTAACACGGTTTTTCCACAGCTGCGGGTTTTCGGGTGCACCAATCGGTATCGGCATGCCAAGGCGAATGCATGTACGTTCAATATACCGCCAGCGGTGTGCGGTGTAGACCCTCCCCCAATGGTTTAGCCGCCCGCTTGGAGGAGCGCAACGCGCTGAACTCGCCCAAAGGTTGATTCTGGTGGCTGGAGATTTGGCCTTTTGCCCGAAGGCAGGGCATTGGGTGGGCAGGGCGATAGGCAGGACGGTAAGTTGCGCAGCTCCCTGCAATTGGGGTGCGTCACTCAAGTGGTGTAGGCCCGCACGCGGCGATTGTCAGTGACGACCCGCGCAGTGTGTCTGGGTGGGTCAGGGGCCTGGTGGCAGCTTAGAAGCGTTGCACGGTTCCGTCAGACAATACCGCGAGGGGTGTTTGCCCAGGGCCGCACTGGGTGGCTGCGATGGTGGTTCCGCGCTGGGGGTTCCAGGGGTTGCGGGGGTCGGCTTGCCATTCCCCGGTGCGTTTGCCATCCGCGAGTGACCAGGTTTGCAGGCGGCCTTGGCCGTCGCCCAACAGGATCGCCTTGCCGCCATCGACGAACTGGGCACTGGTGAAGCGGCGCCCGAGCAGGCGGGCGTAGCGGGGCAGGGGCAGCTCGAACACTTGGCTGGTGTCCTGGTTGTTCCAGGCGAAGGCACCTGCGTAGGCCGCGGTGGCAAAGCTGAGCCCTGCATCTGGGGACAGGCGAACCAAGTCGATGGCGGCGGGCAGCGAATAAACTCGTATTTGGTCTCCGCCCTGGGTGTTCCACAGGTGGATGTCGCCGTCTTCGGTTCCGGTGACGGCCAGGCGGCCATTGGCGCTCAAGTCGACGCTGGTGACCCGGCTGCCGTGCGCCCAGGTGTGGCGGACGCCCCCTTGTTGCACGTTGAACAGCACGGCCGATTGGTTGGTGAGCCCGAGCAGCGCGAACATGCCGTCGGGCGTCAACGCGGCCGAGGTGATGTCCGCCGGGGCGGTCCAAAAGCCTTGGGGTTGCCCGCTGTCCGTCCGCCATAGAACGAGGGACGCCCCCTCGACGGTGAGTGCATAGCCCCCATCGGCTGAGACCGCAGTGGTGGTCACGGTAGAGAAGTCCCCCGCGACATGGTTCCAGTTGTACAGGCGCTCTTGGTCTTGAACGCGCCACAGGCTTGCGCCGTGCTCAATGGAACCAACCACCAGATACTGGCAGCCGGGGGAGATGGTGGCCGCGTGGACCCCGCGGTGGGCAACTTCCCAGGTGGTGTCCGGCCCTTGTCCTCCGCACCCTTGCAGCAGCAGGGCCAGCAGGCTAAGGATGGCGGAGAAGGTGGGGCGGGTGGGCTGCGCCGCTGGCGCTGTGGCGCTCGGGCACACGGTTCGCTGCCGGGTCAGATGGCGTCCTCTGCGGCGCTCGGCTGCAACGCTGCGAGCAGTTGGTCTTCCATTTCAAACCGGTCGGCCAGCATTTCGCCCAGGCGAGAGAGGTCCTCGGGCAGGCTTTCGAGCAGCTCTTCGCAATGGGCGTCGCTGTCGTAAATGTCATTGAAGCTGAGGGCGGCCTCGGTGGTGAGGTCAATGCGCGCCAGCAGGGAGTCCAGCAGCTCACGGCAGCGTTCATCCTCGGCCACGCGCAGGTACAACTCAAAGTACCCGGCGGACACATAGTCCACCAGCAGTTGGCAGAAGGCTTGAATTTTTACCGTAACGGGGATGTTTTTCGGGGTGAACTGGCGCAGCCCATCAATGGCGACATAAAAAAAGATCAGGTCTTGGCGCATTTTCAGCCAGCGCGACACGAGCGCATCGGCGGCTTCGTTCGGAGCGGTGTCTGGGGTGCTTTCTGCGTACATAACCGGGGTCCTCGGCGCTGGGTGTGTGGGGCTGCGTCGGGCCCCGGTGGGTTAGTGTATCCGCTTGGACGGATTCGCCAAATCTGCGATGGATCTCACAGTTCTTTTTATAACCAATAGTTCAGGATCAGCGGAAGCGCCACTCCCACCAGCACGCCAGTGGCGCCCATGGCCAGGCTCGCGAAGGCGCCGCATTCGCTGCCCTCCTCTAGAGCACGAGCGGTTCCGACACCGTGGGCACTGAGACCCAGGGTAAAACCCAGCACGCGCGGCTCGGCGGTGCCGAGTGCCTGCAGCAACGGCGGTGCGCAGACCGCACCGATCACTCCGGTCACGATGACCAGTGCAGCAGCCAGGCCGGGGTCGCCTCCCACCGCCGCGGCCACCTCCATTGCCAGCGGCGACGTGATGGTCTTGGGAGCCAAGCTGGCCCACAGGTCCGGTTCCAGGCCGAACCACTGGGCCAGGAACAAGGCGCTCGCAGTGGCGGTGAAGGCCCCGACGCCCAACGCCAGCGCAAGCGGCAGGGCCTGCTGGCGCACCGCGGCCAACTGCTGGCTCAAAGGCAGCGCCAGGGCGACCGTGGCTGGGCCCAGCAGCCACACCAGCGCGCGGGTTCCATCTCGGTACTGTTCCAGGTCCAGCAACCCGGTCTGAATCAGCAGGGCAAGCACCGCGGCTGCGGTGATCACCGGGTGGAGCCAGCTCTTGTGGCCGCTGCGCCGGTACACCGCAAGGCCCAGGGCATAGGCGAAGGCAGTCACGCCGCTGTGCAGCACCGCAAAAAAAACCGCATCGAACGTGCTCACGGCTTGGCGCGCTGCCGCAAAGCCCAGCGCAGCGTGAGTGCGGTCACCGGGATGGTCACGAGGGTGCTCAGGGTCACCGTGGCCAGCAACTTGGCCCAGTCACCTGCGGCCAGGTTGCTGCCCAGCACTGCGCCGGTGAGCGGAGGCACGAAGAAGAGCGACAGGTGGCGCAGCAGGGGCGGGGCGGCGCGGCCGATCGCTCCACTGGTGGAAGGGCGCACCTGCAGCAGCAAGAGCAGCAGCACCAGGCCAACCAGAGGGCCGGGAATGGGCAGGTCGCTCCACTGGGACAGGGCGTTGCCAGAGAGCAGCGCCAGCAACAGCAGCAGTCCTCCGCGGATCACCGCCGCACCAGCTGCACCAGCGACAGCGTGACCAGGCCCAAAAAGCCAACTGCGGCCCAGCCGGGGAGGGTCAGGCCTAAAAAGCGCCAGGCCACCTCGGCGCAGTTGCCATCGCCGCGCAGTGCCAGCATCAGTGCATCCATGAGCGGCATCACCTCCACCAGGTAATCGAGCGATGGCATGCAGGCGGGCACCTGCTCTGGCGGCAGTTGCTGCAACCAGAGTTGGCGGAAGGCCAGCAGCGCGCCGACATCGGCGCAGACCAGCACCCCAGCGGCGCACGCCCGGCGCAACGGGCGGGCAGGGTTCAACACCAACGGCACAGCGGCAAACAGTGCGCAGCCGAACAGTGCGATGCGCTGCAGGATGCACAGACTGCAGGGTTCCAACCCGAAGCCGTATTCCAACAGGTAGGCTCCGGCGAGCAGCGCGGCGCAGAGCGCGAGCATCCAGCCGTTGAGCGGTCGAGGTTGGAGCAAGGCGCGCAATGTGGGAGAGCTCATGGACGACTCGGTGGCTGGGTCAAGCGAGGTTGGCTTGCAATGCCGCGCGCTCGGTGCGCGCGTACTCGGCAAGTTCTGGAAAAAACGCGGCGAAATTGTCGTCGATTTGGTCGTAGCTCGCCAGCCAGTGGGCCACTCCCGCATCCGCAAGTTGCGGCTGGTGCAGGCGCAGGCCAATGAATGCCAGAGCCCGGTGCACGTTGGCTGTCCGGTGATACCCCAGGAGGATTCCCCGGTCGATCAGGCGCGCGGCAAAACGCTGGGCGCTGCGCGGTAACTGGCTCCGCTGGGTGGCGAGGTCCAGGTGCACGCCCGCCACGAAAGCGGGCAGAGGCTCATCTGTGAACCGTCGCCAGTGGCGGCTCAAGTGGTGATCGAAAGCGAGGTCGAGCACGATGCTGGCGCAGCGGCGCAGGTTCTCCGGGAATTGCCGAATGAGTGCGACAAGCGCTGGGTGGCGGGCGCAATAGCCGTCGATGCGCCGGTGCAGCACCACGGCCGCCTCCACTTCACCCTGGTAGGGTGCCGGGATGACGCCCTTGCGAAAGTCACCCGCCAAACTGCCAGCGCGCCAAGCCGCGCCGCGCCCACCCAGCAAAAAGTGGGCGAGGTAGTTCACCGGAGCTGGGCGCGAATCGGCTGGCTGAGGTAGGCCTGCAGGAATGCCTCGAAAGAGGCATGGTCGGGGTTGGCCTCCAGGCGTGCTTGGTCTTCCAGCGATTGTTCCGCCGCCGCGGCGAAAAAGGCCTGGCGCTCCGGTTCCAGTGGACGAGCGCGCATGTCGCGGCCGTGGGCTTCAGAGAGGGCCATGGCGAGGGAGAAAAATGGCACCTGGGCCTCGCGCATGCGGGCGAGCAGCTGGGCGGCCGGTGTCGTTTCTGGGTCCTCCAGGCGTGCCCGGGCGCCAGCGAGGGCCTTGTGGTATGCGTCGCCCTGGTGCGCGGCATCGAACAACTCGGCCAGTGGTGCAAGGCGGTCGAGCAACTCAAACCCCCATTGGCGCAGCTCGAGGGTTGAGCCGTTGCGGACCAGTTCAAGCCCGGGTTTGCGCCCTTCTCGGGCGGTGGCCGCCTGGTTGTGGTGGATCGCCCGGCAATCATCCCGGTCCATTGGTGGGCTGGGCCAGATGGCGTTGCCTACCAGAAACAGGTCCAGAAAGCGGATCTGCTCGGCGTCGATGCCCAGTGGCAGAAACGGGTTCAGGTCGAGGCACCGGACCTCGATGTACTCCACCCCCCGTTCACTCAATGCATGCAGCGGCATTTCGGCGGATCGGGTCACCCGCTTGGGCCGGATGGGGCTGTAGTACTCGTTTTCGATCTGGAGCAGCGCGGTGCTGATCTGCCGATATCCGCCGTCCACACGCACGCCGATGCGTTCGTAGTCCGGGTGGGGTGTACGCAGCGCCCGTGCCAAGGCCTCGATGTAGTTGTCGAGGTCGTTGTAGGTAACGGTGATGCCTGCCTGGGCCGCGCTTTGGTAACCCAGATCGCTCATCCGCAGCGAGGTGGCCCAAGGGCGGTACAGGGAGCCGTCGTCAAACGGCTCCAAATCGTGTGCGCGTTGACCGAGGAACGATCGGCACAGTGCAGGTGATGCACCGTACAGGTAGAGCAACAGCCAGAAATGGCGGCGGAAGTTGCGGATCAGGTCGAAATAGCGCTGGGTCTTGAAATCCTGCAGCGTACCGCGGTCACCGGCTTCTTCCTGAAGCACCGCCCAAAGGGCATCCGGCAACGAAAAGTTGTAGTGAATGCCGGCAATGGTTTGCATCGCGCGGCCGTATCGGTGGCCGAGGCCCAGTCGATAGATGTGCTTCAGTTGGCCGATGTGTGAATTGCCGTACTCTGCCACCGGAATGTTCGCGTCGTCCGCCAGCACGCAGGGCATGCTGGCACACCAGAGCAGCTCGTCGTCGATCGCGCTGTAGGTATACCTGTGCAGTTCGTCCAGGAAATCGAGCGAGTCGCTCACCCGGGTGGAGGTCGGCGTGATGAACTCCAGCAGCGCTTCGGAGTAGTCCGTGGTGATGTGCGGGTGCGTAAGCGCGGAGCCCAGGGCACGCGGGTGCGGTTTGCGCGACAGCAGGCCCGTCGGGGTGACCCTGAGGCTTTCTTTCTCAATGCCGCGCACCAGCGCACGCAGCTGCGGCCGTTGCGCTGGCGCTGCCAGCAACGCCAGCAGGCGGTCATCTTTCATCAGCGCCCCTTGGCCTGGGTCGTGTCAGTCGCGCGGGCTTGGTGCCGTAACCGGGGGCAACCCGAAATCAGCGGACCCTGGGGCCCGCGTCGACGATCGCGTCGGAGACATCGAACTTGCGGAAATTCTCGACGAACTGCGCAGCCAGCTGGTTCGCCTGCTCATCGTAGGCCGCTGGGTCGTCCCAGGTCTTGCGCGGGTTCAGCAGGCTTGCATCCACGCCAGGGACCGATTTCGGGATGGTGAGGTTCAGTCCGGTGAGGTGTTCGGTTTCCACGCCATTGAGTGCGCCGTTTTGAATGGCGTGAATCACACCTCGGGTAACCGGGATGGGAAAGCGCTTGCCGCCGCGGCCATGGGCGCCGCCGGTCCAGCCTGTGTTCACCAGGTAGACCTTGCTGCCGAAGTCTTCAACGCGCTTCATCAGCAATTCGGCATACACGCTCGGTGGACGTGGGAAAAACGGTGCGCCGAAACAGGTTGAGAAGGTCGATTTGATGGCGCTGGACGAGCCCATCTCCGTCGAACCCACGAGGGCGGTGTAGCCGCTCAAAAAGTGGTATGCGGCCGCTTCCTTGCTCAAAATGGCCACGGGTGGCAGTACGCCAGTCAGGTCACAGGTCAGGAAGATCACCGCATTCGGTTCGCCGGCCCGGTTTTCCTCAACCCGCGTCGCCACGTGCTCCAGGGGGTAGCCCACCCGGGTGTTTTGGGTCACGGAGTCATCGGCGTAGTCGGCCTCGCGCCGGGTTTCGTTCAGCACCACGTTTTCGACCACGGCGCCGAACCGAATGGCGTCCCAGATGACCGGTTCGTTGTCGCGGCTGAGGTCGATGCATTTGGCGTAGCAGCCGCCTTCCAGGTTGAAGACGGTGCCGCGTCCCCAGCCGTGCTCGTCGTCACCAATCAGGTAGCGCTCGGGGTCGGCAGACAGCGTGGTTTTGCCGGTGCCGGAGAGACCGAAAAATAAGGTGACCTCGCCGCTTTCGCTGGCGTTGGCGGCGCAGTGCATGGGCAGCACGTCGCGCTCAGGCAACAGAAAGTTCTGCACCGAGAACATTGCCTTTTTCATTTCACCGGCATAGCGCATGCCCGCAATCAGCACTTGGCGCTTGGCGAAATTGATGATCACCGCGCCGTCGCTGTTGGTGCCATCGCGCTCGGGCTCGCACACGAATCCGGCGGCGTTCAGCACCTGCCACTCGGCCTTGCCCTTGGGGTTGTACTTTTGTGGACGAATGAACAGGCAGCGGCCAAACAGGTTGTGCCAAGCAAGCTCAGTGGTCACCCGCAGTGGCAGGTAGTACTCGGGATCAGCCCCCACGTGCATGTGTGAGACAAATTGATCACGGGTCGAAAGGTGGCGTTCGACCCGCTCCCACAGGCGGTCGAAGGCTTCGGCGTCAAAGGGCCGGTTGATCGGGCCCCAGTGGATCGAGTCGGCGGTGCTCGGCTCCTCGACGATGAAGCGGTCCATCGGCGAGCGCCCGGTGCGCGCACCCGTCATGGCCACCAGGGCACCGTTGTCGGCCAGTCGACCCTCGCCACGGATCAAGGCCT
>DHQM01000143.1:0-444 GCA_002408105.1 Gammaproteobacteria bacterium UBA5338
GCAGTTCGTGCCCATTGCGGGCGGCGCTATGCTCGGCAGTGTGTCTGGCGCGCTGCAGGGTGCTGGAGTAGATGGCGTGGATCTCGGGCAGATAGTTGTGAAAATAGGCGCCGAGGCGTTCGGCCTGGGCACGGCCCGCGTCCGTGAGTGGCGTGTCGGTGTGGCCGTGCCACACCCGATCGACATTGGCGCTGGTCTGGCCGTGGCGGACGAGAAGCTGTTTGCCCGGGTTCATTCGCGGAGCGGTGGCCTCGAGAGGTCGCTAGTGGAGCAGGTGGCCGGTCGGCCATGCCCGGCGGCTCGACAATTGCACCTTCAGGCGCGACAATCGCTTGTCATAACCATAATCATAAGAAAGTCCATGAGTATCAACCCCAAGGCTCTGCCCCGGCCGACACCGGAGACGCGCCATTTCTGGGAAGGTGCCCGACGCGGGGAGCTGCT
>DHQM01000143.1:620-931 GCA_002408105.1 Gammaproteobacteria bacterium UBA5338
CGGACTCTTGCAGCAGTGCGAGGGCTGCACCCATGTGTATTTTCCGCCCCGGCCCTTTTGTCCGGGGTGTGCATCGCGCGAGGTCCGGGTGATTCGCGCCAGTGGCCGCGCCTCGCTCTACAGTTACATCATCAATCATCGTCTGCCGAAGTGGATCGAGGCGCCCTACGCGATCGCGGTGGTGGAGCTGGAAGAGGGGCCGCGGATGATGACCAATATCGTCGACACCCCGCAGACACCCGAGGCCCTGGTGCTGGACATGCCGCTGGAAGTGGTCTTCGAACCCATCACCGCCGACATCAGTCTGCCGA
>DHQM01000143.1:965-3495 GCA_002408105.1 Gammaproteobacteria bacterium UBA5338
AATGGATCGACGCCCCTTACGCCATCGCGGTGGTGGAGCTCGAAGAGGGTCCGCGGATGATGACGAATATTGTCGATGTGGCGCAAACACCGGAAGCGCTGGAGCTCGACATGCCGCTGGAGGTGGTATTCGAGCCGATCACTGCGGACATCAGTCTGCCGAAATTCCGGCCGGCTCGGGGGGGTGCGCGGTGAAGGCGGGTTCGGTCGCCATCGTCGGCGCCGCCGAGAGCTCGCAGCTCGGGCTGGCGCCCCAGGTGTCCCAGATCCAGCTGCACGCCGATGCCGCCCTCAATGCGCTGGCCGACTGCGGCCTGAAGCCCGGGGACATCGACGGCCTGGCCTGCGCGGCGGAATGGCCCACGGAGATTGCGCATTATCTGGGCATCACCCCGACCTGGGTCGACGGCACCATGGTCGGCGGCTGCTCCTTCCTGCTGCATGTGCGACATGCGGCCGCCGCGATCGAAGCGGGGCTGTGCTCCAGGGTGCTGATCACCCATGGCGAGAGCGGCCGTTCCTGGGTGGGCACCCAGGCCCTGCAAATCAATCAGGCCAGTCTCGCGGGGCAGTTCGAACTGCCTTACGGTGTGCTCGGTGCACCCACCATGTTCACGATTCCCGCGCTGTGGTATATGAAGGAGTACGGGCTCACCCACGAGCAACTCGCCAATGTCGCCGTGGTCCAGCGTGAATGGGCGGCCCAGAACCCCCGCGCGACCCACAGGGATCCGATCACGGTCGAAGATGTCCTCGATTCGAGGGTCATCGCCTGGCCGTTTCACGTCCTGGAGTGCTGTCTGGTGACCGATGGCGGCGGCGCGCTCATTCTGACGAGCGCCGAACGCGCCAGGGACTTCCCGCAAAAGCCGGTCTATATCCTCGGCACAGGCGAAAGCTGCGAAACGCCGATGATCTCGCAGATGGAAGACTTCACCACCTCCAGAGCCTTTCGCGTGTCCGGCAAAAAGGCTTTCGACGAGGCGGGCATCAAACATTCCGATGTCGACCATCTGATGATCTATGACGCCTTCGCGCATCTGCCGGTCTATGGGCTCGAGGACCTCGGCTTCTGCGAGCGCGGCGAAGGCGCGGCCTTCATCCGCGAGGGCAATACGAGGCCTGGCGCGAAACTGCCGCTCAATACCAATGGTGGCGGCCTCTCTTACATGCATTCAGGCATGTATGGCATGTATGCGCTGCAGGAGAGCGTGCGTCAGATGCGCGGTGTGGCTCCGGCGCAGGTGGAGGGTGCGAAAATCTCGGTATGCCATGGCGTGGGTGGCATGTTCGCGGCCAGTGGGACCATCGTGTTCAGTAACCAGCGGCCCTAGGCACGGGCGCGCGGCGTCTTTGCCGTCGTATTTTTTTACAATATCCAGTTCGCCAGTTTTTATCCCGTTGATTGCATTCGCATTTTTCGCCTGGCCCACGGATTGCTTGTCAGACCATCGCCGTGAGTTTCCCGCGAAACCCTGGCCTCGGTCCCAGGGACAAGCACGAACCAATAAAAAGCACACACGGAATAAAGCCACCACCCCACCAAGGAGTTCACCCATGCGCGCATGGAAACATCAGATCGCGGGTCTCACGACTGCGTTGATCGCCACGCACGCCAACGCAGTGTCATTGGAGTTTGATTTCACCTACGACACCAGTGGTTTCTTCACTCAAGCTGATGCCCTGGCCTCCCTGAATGCAGCCGGCGCCCTCTTTGAGTCTCGCTTGCAGGACAGCCTGGCGGGTATTGTCCCAGCAGCCGGCGAATCCTTTGAAGTGCGTTTTTCCCGGCCGGATACGGGTGTTTTGTCGGGGGTCGAGCGGAGCATTGCCGCTGACACCCTGGTGATTTACGTCGGCGCACGCGAGCTCGGTGGTGCGCTTGGAGAAGGCGGGCCTGGCGGGTTCTCGGCCAGCTCGTTCGGTGGAGGTGACCTCAGCGCCTCGTTGCCGCCGCTGCGCGGCCAAACTGGGCCTGACTTTGGGCCTTGGGGCGGAGCCATGACGTTCGACGCGTCGGCCGACTGGTACTTTGGTGCCGACGCAGCCGGTCTCGGTGGCGGTCAGTCCGACTTTTACTCTGTCGCCTTGCATGAGATTGCACACGTGTTGGGTGTAGGCACCTCAGCCACCTGGGGCTCGTGGGTGAGCGGTGGCGAGTTCAGCGGGCCAGCGGTTCAAGCGGTGGCCGGCGGACCCGTTGCGCTGACTGACGACGGTGGCCACTTTGCGGAGGGCACCCTCAGTTTGGTCATGGGCATCAGTCAAGAAGCTGCGCTGGACCCCAACCTGACGACCGGCACCCGCAAGCATCTGACGGACCTGGATTGGGCGGCGCTGGAGGACATCGGTTGGGAAGTGGCGCCGGTGCCTCTGCCTGCGGCGCTCTGGTTGCTGGCTGCCCCTTTGTTCGGGCTGACCGTTTGGCGCCGTAGCTAGCAGGCGGTGAATTGAGGCAAGGCTCGGGCGGGCGCAGCCTGAGCCTTGCTGCAGGCTGCGCCCCGTGCCGGCTAGGCAAACCTCGCAAAAAA
>DHQM01000169.1:0-368 GCA_002408105.1 Gammaproteobacteria bacterium UBA5338
GATTGCGGCCAACACCGAGCTGAGCAAGAAAGATGTAGGCGCCGTGCTCGACGAGCTCGGCGTTGTAATCGAACGGCACATTAAGAAACGGGCGGTTGGCGAATTCACACTGCCCGGCTTATTGAAGATCAAGTCGGTCAAGAAACCTGCACGCCGTGCCCGCAAGAATGTCCCCAACCCGTTCAAACCAGGGGAGTTGATGGACGTTGCTGCGAAACCTGCTTCAGTTTCGGTGAAAATCACCCCGCTCAAGAAACTGAAGGAAATGGCGAACTAGCCACACCGCGCCGTGAAAAAAGGCCGCCCAAGCGGCCTTTTTTTATGCCCGTCGGATACTCAGTCCCCCAAGCGCCAGGCACCGGTATAGT
>DHQM01000169.1:546-2312 GCA_002408105.1 Gammaproteobacteria bacterium UBA5338
TAGGCACCGGTATACCCTTAGAGGGCGACACCGTAAAATTCTCCGGCGATTCCGCCTGAACAACACCCGGGTTTTACCATGCGCACCAGCCAATACCTGCTTTGCACCCTCAAAGAAACTCCGGCCGAAGCCCAGACGCTCAGCCATCAGTTGATGCTGCGAGCGGGCCTCATCCGCAAACTTGCGTCGGGCCTCTACACCTGGCTGCCTACCGGGCTGCGTGTGCTGCGCAAGGTCGAAGCCGTCGTGCGGGAGGAAATGAACAGAGCCGGCGCTCAAGAAGTGCTGATGCCCGTCGTTCAACCGGCCGAACTTTGGGAGGAAACCGGTCGCTGGGACAAGTTCGGACCGCAGCTGCTGCAGGTGCAAGACCGACACGGACGGGCCTTTTGCATCGGACCAACCCATGAGGAAGTCATCACGGACCTGGTGCGATCCGAAGTGCAAAGCCACAACCAGCTGCCACTCAACCTTTACCAGGTCCAGACCAAGTTTCGCGACGAAATCCGGCCGCGCTTTGGCGTGATGCGCGCACGCGAATTCGTGATGAAGGACGCCTACTCGTTTCACACCTCATTGGACAGCCTGGAGCAAACCTACACCGACATGTACGCGGCCTATTCGCGCGTCTTCAGCCGCCTCGGCCTCGACTTTCGCGCGGTGCTGGCTGACACCGGCGCGATTGGAGGCTCGGCATCCCACGAGTTCCATGTCCTCGCAGAATCGGGCGAAGATGAAATCGCTTTCAGTGATGCAAGTGACTATGCTGCCAATGTCGAGTTGGCCGAAGCCGTTGCGCCGCCAAGCATCCCTCCGAACCCCAACCTGGCCCGCGAACGGATCGCGACCCCAGGTGTACGGACGATTGAGCAACTTTGCGCGTTGCTCGACACACCGGCCACGCACACGGTGAAGACCCTTGTCGTCGAGGGGGCAAACGGCCACCCGTTGGTCGCCCTGGTCGTGCGCGGGGACCACCGACTCAACCCGACCAAAGCCGAGAAACTCGCAGAAGTCGCAGTACCACTGCGCATGGCCACGGAGGATGAGATTCGCGCTGCCGTCGGCTGCGGGCCCGGCTCACTTGGGCCAAGCGGCATCGCACTCCCAGTGATTGTCGACCGCAGCGCCGCTGCCCTGGGCACCTTCATTGCCGGTGCCAACGAAGACGGTTTCCACCACCAAAACCTGTGCTGGGAACGCGACTGCAGCATTCTTCGCGTAGAAGACATTCGCCACGTCGAGGCTGGAGACCCAAGCCCCGATGGCAAGGGCCACATCCAGATTCGTCGTGGCATCGAAGTCGGTCACATCTTCCAACTGGGAACCGTTTACAGCGAAGCGATGAATGCGCAGGTACAGGGTCCGAACGGCTCCAGCCAGGTGTTGCAGATGGGCTGCTATGGAATCGGCGTGTCTCGGGTGGTCGCCGCGGCCATTGAGCAGCACCATGATGACCGGGGCATTGTCTGGCCGCCGGCCATCGCCCCCTTTATGGTTGCCATCGTTCCAATTGCTTACCAAAAGTCGGACGCCGTTCGCGAAACCTGCGACGGCTTGTATGCAGCCTTGCAAAATCAAGGGATCGAAGCACTGCTGGACGACCGCGACGAGCGCCCTGGAGTCAAGTTTGCAGACATCGAATTGTTGGGAATTCCCCACCGCATCGTGATCGGCGAACGGGGCCTGAAAACCAACACGGCCGAGTACCAAGGGCGTCGCGACGAAACCGCAACCTCGGTACCCATCGAAGAAGTGGAGCCTTT
>DHQM01000169.1:2423-14226 GCA_002408105.1 Gammaproteobacteria bacterium UBA5338
TTTCCTGAGCGCGAAGGTTCAGCAGCACCTAGAGGAGCCCGCCGGACCGTGAAGTCATGCGGATCCAAAGTGTTGATCTGTGTTTCGATCGCACTGTGCTCTCTTTGCGGGCTGCCGGCACTGGCCAACCCGGCGACTCCAGACCCGGACCTGCGGGCCTTCCTGGAGCGAACCATCAACGACGCCTCTTCTTTTGCAGACCGCTTCGAGGCCGAGGTCTGGCTGATCGATATGGAGCACCGCCTCAAGCCTCTGGTGGCAAACCGTGCACAGCGCTTCAACATCTTGCGCACCGCCCACCAGGAAGCCCACCGTATGGAGCTGCCGCCCGAGCTGATTCTAGCGCTCATTGAGGTCGAAAGTGCGTTCGACCGGTTCGCGGTGTCTCGCGCTGGCGCCCAGGGACTCATGCAGGTGATGCCGTTCTGGAAGCAGGAAATCGGTCGGCCTGCCGACAACCTGACCCAGGTGGAGACCAACCTGCGCTACGGTACGGCCATTCTTGCCCACTACCTAAAGCGCGAGAACGGCAACTTGCACCGTGCACTGGCGCGCTACAACGGGAGCTTGGGGAAGAACTGGTATCCGCAGCGGGTATTCACCACCTGGAGACGCAGGTGGTACACCGGCGACCTGGCCATCCAAACGGGTGCCGTGACCGCAGGGAACTAGGTCCCGCTCGATGGGGTCGACTAGGGATCCCGCCGCGCTGCGGCCCGACAACCCACTCCGGAGGCCTTTATGCACCGCCCTTCCTCCACGGACAACTGGATTCAATCGGCCTTAGAACCTCATCAGCAACCCCGTTCAACCCGCAGATTCAGGGTGTGGACCTCCCGTGAATTCGAGCGGGTCATTCGGCAGCTCATTGTCGACGGACCCCAGCCCGCAGAGGCATACAAGCGCCACCGGATTGCGACCCACCCTCGATCTCGCGTGGTGGTTTACCAATCACCGAACCATGCTTGGGTGCTCAAGCGCTTCAACGTACTGCCTGACAAGAAAGCCAAGCGCGCGGTGACCCGAAGCCTTGGGCGACGGGCATGGAATGCGGCCCTGGCATTGCAACGGCTTGGCCTTCATACTCCCCGTACGTTAGCACTCGCGGAAGAACGCTGGGCAACGTGCCTGCGAGGTACCTCGTACCTGGTCAGCGAGTACATTGCTGCTCCCACACTGGGTCAAATCATGCGCAACTCGCGGTCCTCCCATGGAGATCGCGTCGAATTGCTGCGACTTGTCGTGAGCAACGTGCAAAAGCTCCATAATGCTGGCTTCATCCACGGTGACCTACGCGCCGACAACCTGCTGATCGACAAGGATCGGCTGTTTTTCATTGACTTGGACGCGTTTTCTCGCCGGTGCCATCCTCGCCACTGGCGCTCCGGGATCGAGAACGAATGGCGGCGTCTTGGCAGGACACTCAATGAACCCGACAGACAGGTGCTGACCGAACTGCTCGCGTAACCGCGCGCGGCCAGTCGTCCCCAAATGTTCCCGGCCAACCCGCACTCTACTCAACCCGAAAGCCCGTGCACTTGCAGAAAGGCACCCGCTCGACCTCAACCGCCTCCACCCGCGCACGCACCGGCCCCTTGTGAAGCCAGGCCACCACTTCCTCCACGGCGTCGTGCGCACCGCAGAGCAGCACCTCCACGCGGCCATCGTCAAGGTTCTTCGCCCAACCAGAAAGCCCCCGACGTTCGGCCAGGCGCTTGGTAGAAGCCCGAAACCAAACCCCCTGGACCTTTCCAGAGACAAAAACGTGTACGCAAGCGCCAGTCAAATCGAACCCGATCCCATTTGTTTTTGCCCGACTCCTATGTAAGCATAGCCCCAGAACCGGGTCGGATGACGGCCCCACCACCGACCTGTTTGCAGAGTGTCACTCCACACCATGTCGAGCGCTGAAATCAAAGTGGAAACCCTGGGCCCAGAGGCGAAAGCCTACCTGGACCTCATCAAAGGACTGAAGGCAGACTTCGAAGCGCGAGGCGTTCTACTCAAGGGAAGCCGAACCAAGTCTGAAGCCAAATGGACCAGCGTGTTCATCGAAGTGTCCCCAGGTGTCGAACTGGGGCTGGTCGGCCAGTTGATGGACCTGGTCGCGGCGCTGGTCGATCCGGACACAAGTGACCAGCCCGGACCCGACCTCAGCATTTTTGTTCGCGGGTCCGACGTGTTTTTCAACCTGCCTGCCCAACGTGATGCGTTTTTGAAGCGCTACGCCCGTGCAAGCCAGGCAGCCAGCCCCTCCTCAAAGACACCCGAAAAAGATGCGCCTGCAGCGGGCAAACCCCAGCGTGCGAGCACCAAGGCCCGCAAGGGAAAGGCGACCAAGAAAAATGACCGCGAAGCACTGATCGACTGAGTCTTTTGCGGACCGGCTGTCCAGGCACCGCAGCCCCCAAACGTCACTGAACTTCCAGTCTCTGCGCAGCGATGCGTGCCTTCCACGCCGCCGGTCCGGTCTTGTGAACGGACTCCCCCTGAGCGTCGACCGCCACGGTGACTGGCATGTCACAGACTTCAAATTCGTGAATGGCCTCCATACCAAGTTCCTCGAGCGCCACGACGCGAGCGCTCCGAATCGCCTTGGAAACCAAATACGCAGCGCCGCCGACCGCCATGAGGTACACGGCCCGGTGGCGCGCGATCGCCTCGATGGCACTGTCACCCCGCTCAGCCTTGCCCACCATGCCAAGCAGCCCGGTCTGGGACAGCATCTGGTCGGTGAACTTGTCCATGCGGGTGGATGTGGTGGGCCCGGCAGGGCCGACCACTTCTTCACCCACCGGGTCGACCGGCCCCACGTAGTAAATGAACCGATTGTTGAAGTCCACCCCATCTGGAAGCGGCTCCCCCCGCGAAAGTAAGTCGGTCAACCGCTTGTGCGCTGCATCGCGCCCCGTCAGCATCTTGCCGGACAGCAACAGCGTCTCACCCGGCTTCCAGCTGGCCACCTCATCGCGCGTGACGGTGTCAAGGTTCACGCGCCGCGCGCCGGCACCTGGCACCCAGGTCACCTCTGGCCAATCGCTGAGGCTGGGCGGTTCAAGCACCGCAGGGCCTGATCCGTCGAGAACAAAGTGGGCGTGGCGGGTTGCGGCGCAGTTCGGGATCATCGCCACTGGCAGCGACGCCGCGTGGGTCGGGTAGTCTTTGATCTTGATGTCCAGCACCGTGGTCAGGCCGCCCAATCCCTGAGCGCCAATGCCGAGCGCATTCACTGCATCAAAAATCTCAAGACGCAACTCTTCCAGCCGGTTCTCCGGGCCACGTTGACGCAACACCTGGATATCCACTGGATCCATCAGTGACTCTTTGGCCAACACCGCAGCTTTTTCCGCTGTACCGCCGATCCCGATGCCAAGCATCCCTGGCGGGCACCATCCGGCGCCCATTCCTGGAACCGTGCGCACGACCCAGTCGACAATGCTGTCGCTGGGATTGAGCATGGCCAGCTTGGCCTTGTTTTCAGACCCGCCACCCTTTGCGGCAACCGTGAAGTCAACGGTGTTGCCTGGCACCAGGCGGGTGTGGACCACCGCCGGGGTATTGTCTCTGGTGTTGCGACGCGAACCTGCCGGGTCGGCCAGGATGGAGGCCCGCAAGACATTGTCCGGGTGGGTGTAGGCCCGCCTCACTCCCGCATTGATCATCGCTTCCAGGTCCATTTCGGCATCCCAGCGCACGTCCATGCCGACATTGACGAAGACGGTGACAATCCCGGTGTCCTGGCAGATCGGACGGTGGCCTTCGGCGCACATGCGCGAGTTGATCAGAATTTGCGCCATGGCGTCTTTGGCGGCTGCGGACTCCTCTGCCTCGTAAGCTGTGTGAACAGCCTGGATGAAGTCGAGCGGATGGTAGTAGGAGATAAACTGCAAGGCGTCGGCGACACTGTCGATCACATCCTGCTGGCGAATTGAACTCATCGGCGCGGTTCCTGGTTGGTCCTGTTCGAGCACATGGGGCCATTGTAGCTGCGCAGGCGTAGGGGGCGTCCCGCGCTCCGGCGACAGGGGGCCGGACTAGGGTGGGGAGACGCCCTGCTGGAGTTGCTGTACGGCCATCCGCAGCTCCTGCAGGGACCGGTTTAGTTGCAGCCGCTGCTGATCGAACGCGGCCACGCCCTGCTCCACCTGCTGCAGGCGGCTCTGAAAATCCGCGACCAGGCCCGGATCGAGCTGCTGTACCGTCACCAACTGTTCTTCGACTGCGGCCAACCGCGGTGCCAGGCCAGCGAGCTGTTCCCTGGCTTGAGACTGCGCGCGCTCAGCCGCACTGCCGACTGCCTGGAGCTCTTTGCCCAGTTCGCGCAACCGGCCCGCCTGCTGCGACGCGGTTTGCTCAGACTGCTTGAGGCGACTTTCAAGTGCGCTCAACTGCTCACCTTGCTCTGCGATGGCCGTGCGGTTGCGGTTGTACGCCACGTTCCAAAGCTTGCGAATCTCCGAATCAAAGAACTTGAATTTTTCCTCCAGGGTTCCACCGGTTTGTTCCATCGCGGCATCGGCCTTGTCGAGTTGCTCTTCCAGCTGCTGCTTGTCCGCTTCAAGCGCTTGGATGCGCGCACTCAACTTGGACAGGTTTGCCTCGGACTGCACACCGCGCCAGCCCAACCAGCCAACACCTAAGAACAAGGCGGCCAGCGTCACCATGAGCAGAACACGCGCCACACCGCCACCGGTCTTGCCTGTCTGTTTGGGCGCCTGAGCAGGCCGACCACCTCCAGCGCGGGGAGAGCGACGTTGCTGGTAGCGAGCAATTTCGTCGGAAGCGGGTGCGATGCGCGCCGCATCCGGCCCTTTGGGGTCATGTTGTGCCATATGGAGTCACGCCAAACAGTGCGAAGAGGTGGCCAGTGTACCCATCCGCGCTGGGGGTGCAAATGCGCGCGTGGATCCTTTTACGAAGGCCGGTAGGCACCGCGAAACGTCTGGCCCACCGCCAGTATTCGCAGGGTGTTGGTGGCGCCGGGAAAACCTCGGGAGTCACCCTCGGTGACCATAACGAGGTCGCCAGGCTGCACCACACCCCGACGCTCCAGCAAGTCGACCGCTTCCTTATTGACCGCATCTTCAGGGACTTCGGTGCAGTCGTAGTGCACGCCTTCGACACCGCGAAACACTGCGACCCGGCGCAGGGTTTCGGGGTGGCGGGACAACGCATATATGGGCTGCACTGACGCGATGCGGGACATCCACAAGGGTGTCGAGCCCGACTCGGTGAGTGAGATCACGGCACGCACACCGGGCAGATGGTTGGCGATGTACATGGTCCCCATGGCGATGGCTTCGTCGACCCGGCCGAACTCGGTATCGACCCGGTAGGTGGACGACCGTGCCGATGAGTATTTTTCCGCCCCCAGACAGACGCGGGCCATGGCGTGAACCGCCTCAACCGGATACCTGCCCACGGCGCTTTCCGCGGACAACATGACGGCATCGGTCCCATCCAGCACCGCATTCGCCACATCGAACACTTCCGCTCGGGTGGGCACTGGGTTCTCGATCATGGATTCCATCATCTGGGTTGCCGTGATGACGACTCGGTTGAGGGTGTAGGCCCTGCGAATGATCTGTTTTTGCAATCCGACCAGTTCCCAGTCGCCGACCTCCACGCCCAAGTCACCGCGGGCCACCATCACTGCGTCTGCGGCCTGAATGATCTCATCCAGCACCTGCCCGTCGGCAACCGCGTCGGCACGTTCAATCTTTGCAACCAGGCCGGCATTGCAGCCAGCTGATTGCAACAACGCCCGCCCTTCTTCCATGTCGCGGGCATTGCGCACGAAGGAGATCGCCACATAGTCGGCGCCGAGCGCTGCCGCCGAAAACATGTCTTCGCGGTCCTTGGCGGTCAGTGCCGGTGCCGCGAGGCCGCCGCCCTTGCGGTTGATGCCCTTGTTGTTGCCGAGCTCTCCACCGATGACGACTTGGGTTTCGATTCGTGTGTCCACCACGTCGGTCACCCGCAGTTCGATGTACCCGTCGGCCAGCAACAGCGTGTCTCCAGGCTCGCAATCAGCGGGCAGTCCCGGGTAATCGATGCCCACCTGGTGCACGTCGCCGGCGTCAGGTGCCAACGCAGCATCCAATACGAAGCTGTCACCAGGTTTTAACGTAATGGGGCCGTCCCTGAACCTCGCGATGCGAATCTTAGGGCCCTGCAAGTCGACCAGAATGGCGACATTCAGGCCCAACTCATCGCGCAACCTGCACACATTGCGTGCACGTTCGAGCTGTGTGGCGGTGTCGCCATGCGAAAAATTCAGCCGCACCATATTCACCCCGGCGCTCAGCAGACGCTCAAGCACCTGTGGGTCGTCCGTGGCAGGACCTAAGGTGGCGACGATCTTGGTTCTACGGAGCATGGCGGATCACCTGGACGCACACAGATCAGAAATCGGGCCGGTGAATCGAACCGCGAAACCCCGGATGAGCACCCTGGACCAAGCAAGGTATGTACCCGAAGCTCCCGGGGGATCGGGGCGTGGCGCCCAGAACCGATTCGGCTCCTGCGCCAAGCCCCAGTGCGTGGCGGTCAGGCCAGCCCGGCAATCTTCATGGCAGGCACCATGGATTCTTGGGTGTTGGTTGGGTGGGTGGAGTCGGTGAAGTCACCGATCTGCCCCCACTTGGCGGCAATGTCGTCGGGCCCGAAATCGCCATCACGGGAGAACTCAGCGCCCTGGGTGCGCTCCCAGCGAAGCCGGCCAACCCAGCCTGCGCCCACCTCAAACAGCGCGCCTGAGTCTTGATTGGCTTCGCTGCACAGGTACCCGACCAGCGGGCTGACACATTCCGGTTTCAGGGCGTCCAGCAGCTCCTTGGGCATGACGGTTGCCGTCAGCCGTGACCCGGCGATGGGCGCGATGGAGTTCACTTTGATGTTCTTGGACGCGCCTTCCTGAGCCAGGCTTTGGGTCATGCCGTGCAGGCCGAGCTTCGCCATCGCGTAGTTGACCTGACCAAAATTGCCGTAGATTCCAGCGGCAGACACAGTGTTTACCACGCGGCCGTACTGGTTTTCACGCATCACAGGCCATGCTGCTTTCAGCACCCGAAAGGCACCCAACACGTGCACGCGGTAGATGAGGTCCCAGTCCTCCTCGGACATTTTGTGGAAGCTCTTGTCCCGCAAAATGCCGGCGTTGTTGACCACGATATCGACCCGGCCGAAGGCGTCCATTGCGGTCTGGATGATCTTGTCACCGTCTTCTACCGAGTCGTAGTTCGCAACCGCTTCTCCGCCAGCAGCCTTGATCTCATCGACCACGACATCTGCAGCGCGCTGGTCCGAACCACCCCCAAAAATGTCACCACCCAGATCGTTGACCACGACCTTGGCACCCAAAGCCCCCAACATGCGGGCGTGGCTCTTCCCGAGGCCATTGCCTGCGCCGGTCACCACCGCAACCCGGTCGTCGAATCGAATCTTAGACATGCGCTACTCCTGTACTTATTGAGTTTTGAGTTATGCCGTTCTTGGTTGAAGCCATCCCTGCCGGCGGCGCTCAAAAAAGGCCAAGCGAACAAGGTCGTCGGATTATCCCACAAAGACTTCGGCCGCAGCGACCGGCGCCAGCAGACCCAGGTCAAGCCCGCTATGATGTGTCCTTTTTGATTCGGCAAGGCCCTGGAATCGACCATGACCACCAGCCACGACATCCTGGAGTTGACCTGCGAGTTGATTCGCCACGCTTCGATCACGCCAGAGGACGCCGGCTGCATGGACCTGATTGGCGCAAGACTCGAACCCTTAGGCTTCCACCTGGAGTGGATGCCCTTTGGCAAGGTGCGCAACCTATGGGCCAAACGTGGCTCGGCTCGCCCCCTCCTGGTGTTTGCCGGACACACCGATGTGGTGCCGACCGGCCCCGCATCCGAGTGGACCAGCCACCCGTTCGAACCCGAGGTGCGAGGACAGCGACTGTATGGCCGGGGGGCGGCGGACATGAAGGCGAGCCTCGCCGCCATGGTCATCGCTTGCGAGGCGTTCGTTCGGCGCCAGCCCGAACACGCCGGCTCGATCGCCTTCTTGCTGACCAGCGATGAAGAAGGCCCAGCAACCGATGGCACCCGGAAAGTGATCGAGGCGCTCGCAGCGCGAGACGAGGCCTTGGACTGGTGTGTCGTCGGTGAGCCCTCGTGTACGCAGTCGCTCGGAGACACCATCAAGCATGGCCGGCGCGGCTCATTGAACGGCCATTTGCACGTTCAGGGCGTCCAGGGTCACATTGCGTATCCGCATTTGGCGGACAACCCCATTCATCGGCTCACGGCGGTCTTGGAAGACCTGCGCTCACGCACCTGGGACTCCGGCAATGCGGCTTTTCCGGCCACTCAATTGCAGGTCTCGAACATCCAGTCCGGGACCGGCGCCACCAATGTGATCCCGGGCAGCGCCGAGGCAAGGTTCAACTTTCGTTATTCCACCGCCACCACCGCTGCCGAGCTACAAGCGGAAGTGGAGCGCTGCTGTGCGCGTCACCTCGATCGATTCCAGCTCGACTGGAACCACAGCGGAGCCCCTTTTCTCACTCCACCGGGCCCGTTCTTGCGCGCCGCCGAGCGCGCAGTGCAGCAGGTCACAGGCCTGAAGCCGGAACTGTCCACCGGTGGTGGCACCTCGGACGGGCGCTTTATCGCCCCCTACGGGGTCGAGGTGATTGAATTCGGTCCGGTCAACGCCAGCATTCATCAGGTGGATGAGTGGGTCGAAGTCAGCGCCTTGGAGCCATTGTCCCGCGTATACCTGCGGCTGATGGAACAGCTGCTCGCGCCCGAATGACCCGCCCACCCCAGGCCCGGCACACCCACCCAGAGCGCGTCCAACTGCGCAGGTTCGCCCTGGGCGCCGCGGTGTTTTTCCTTGGCGGCGGCCTGTTTCTCGCCGGCAACCGCTACCTGGAAGGCGCTTCGGCGCGGGACATTGTGACCGGTATCGGCGCGTTGCTGCTGGGGCTCGGTGGTGCGTTCGCTGGCTGGCAATACGTCCTGCTCGCAAGCGGGCGCATCCTGCGCTTGCTGCGTGAGCGTGATCGTGGCTAATATCCGCAGCAGGACAGGCAAGGCTGCTCTATCCTTTGTTTGGCCAGGTCACGCATCCGGCCCCCAAACAACTGAACTGCGCCATGCATCGCCGCCACTGGCTAATTAAGGAGACCTTCCATGCGCTCGACTTCTTCAGTTTTTGTCGCCACGGCCCTGGCTTGCGCCTCCGCGGCGGTGCAGGGAGCGCCCTTCACTGTATTCGATGCCCGTTCCATGGGAATGGGCGGGGCAGGTGTTGCGTCCGCGCGCACCGCCAATGCCGCCCTGTTCAATCCAGCATTGCTGGCCGCCGCACGCGGCGGTGAAGATTTTGGCCTGGTGCTGCCGGCAATCGGTGCCGCCATCTACGATGAAGACGAAATCATCGACGCGGTGGACCGCATCCAGGATGAAGAAATTCCGGCCCTGGAAGCTGCCTACGATGCGGCCAACCAGCCAGCCATTGAAGGCGCGGCGGCGCAGCTGGCGAGTTCCCTTCGCAGCATCGACCACAAACAGGCGTTCGCCGAGTTTGGCGCAGGGATTGGTGTGTCGATCCCAGGCCGCCGCTTTGGGACGGCCCTGAACATCAGCGGCTACGGTGTCGCCGGCGCCACCCCCGTGGTGGCGGCCGCCGACCTGACTCAATTGGACGCGATTGCAAGCGGCGCGCCTCTGCCGGACCCCACCGATTCGTTGCTTTCCGAGGTCAACGCGGTCGCCGCCGCGATCGGCGAAATCGGCTTGAGCTTTGCCCATGGCATGCCGCTCGGCAACCACCGGCTGGCGATCGGTGTCACGCCAAAGCTGCAGGAAGTACAGGCCTATGACTACACCGCCCGCGTGGATGACGACAACGGTTTCGAGACCGACGACATCACCGACACCGAGGTGAGTGACACCAGTGTCAACCTGGATGCCGGGGTTGCCCTGCGACTCGGAGAGGCCGGCCATTGGCGCCTCGGGCTGGTGGTGCGCAACCTGATTGCCCACGACATCGAAACCGCCCAAGGCGCCACCATCGAATTCGAACCCCAGGCCCGCTTCGGCGTCGCCCACCACACCCGCGTCACCACCATCACGGTCGACGCAGACCTCACCGAAAACCAGCCCGTCGCGTTTGGCGACAAAACCCAGTTCATTGCAGCTGGCGCAGAGTTCGATCTGTTCGGTTGGGCCCAGGCCCGAGTCGGCTACCGGCACAACCTGTCGGACGGGCCAGACAAGGACCTGACCACCCTGGGTCTCGGGTTCTCGCCCTTCGGGATCGGCATTGACGTCGCGGCCTTCCTGGCCGATGGCAGCGCCGGCGGGGTCCTGCAGTTCGGGTTTCACCTGTAGCGCGACCGGCAACAGGCGCTGCCGGGTTACGCGGCCCGGTAGTGCGGGGTGAATTGCCCCCGCAAGAACTCCATCTGGTCACCCAGCACCCGGCCGCTGTTCTCGAGTGCCAAGTACTCGGCCCAGTTGGGTCGGTACGGCAGCGCGAGCAACTCCATGCCACTTTTCTCCAGCAATCGATCGCCTTTTTTCTGGTTGCACCTTCGACAGGCCGTGACCACGTTGGTCCAGGTGTCCCGTCCCCCTTTGGACTTGGGCACCACGTGGTCGCGCGTCAACAACCGCTCGGAGTAGCTGGCACCACAGTAGAGACAGGTGCGGCGATCCCGTCGGAACAGCCCGCTGTTGGTCAGCGGTGGGTGCTGACGGCCACCCGTAAAGATTTTTCCCTCGCAGGCGATGATGCTGTGCAATGAGACGCTGCTGCGGGTTTGGGTCTGCCGCGACCAACCGCCCCGCACCGTTAACACGATGCTTCCGAGGTTCCAGCGCACCAGATCTCGCGCATGCAAGCAGACGGCCTCTTGCCAACTGACCCACTCCACCGGCTGTCCGGCGAGGTTCAAACGGAGAATTCGGACACTCATCAAAAACGCCTCTGCCTTGCGTGCGTCAAAGGGAACCAATCATCCTGTTTCACCGGAGCAATCGCCGAATGCCTGCGCCAGAAACAAAAAAAGCGCCGAATGGCGCTTTTTACACTGACAGCGGTACGACGCCGATAACGGTTGTCGCCGGTGGCCGGTAACGGGCTGAACCAACCTCAGGTTGAGGTTGGCCGCAGGGCAAATGAACGTGAAGATCGTCATCAAGCCAAGCCTCCGCACAGCCTTTTCAGTCAGCCAGAAGGCTACTGCAAACGCCGGTGTCTCCGCAAGCATCCAAGGGCGGATCAAACCGGGGCACGAACCGGCACCAACGTCTGCATCACCTCGTCCCAGAGTCGCCGGTAGGCAAGTGCTGCGGGGCGGTTGCTGCCCGAGGCCAGCAGCGGGGCACGGCGCACCCCCATGTTCTCTACATCGACACTAAATGGAATTTCGGCATCCAGAAAGAACCCATACTGCGCCCGCAAACGCTGCATGAATTCGCGGTGCATGCGCTTGTGTACCTGGGCCATCGAAAAAAAGGCGTGCAGGTGCTGCGACGGCAACCCGGCGACTTGGAAATGCTCGACCAACTGAGCGAGGGTCCGCGCCGACAAGGTGGTGGGAATCACCGGCACCAACACGGCATCGACCGCGGCAAACACATTCTCCGCGAGCAACCCGATGCCCGGCGGCGCGTCCATTACCACCAGATCATAGCGTCCTTCGAGTGCGGCAAGTCGCCGGCGAAGCTGACGGTCCGACTTTTTCTTGGTTCCAAGCACCTGCTCTACGGTGCGGTGCTGGAGGTTGGAGAGATCGGAAGAGCACACG
>DHQM01000169.1:14420-14759 GCA_002408105.1 Gammaproteobacteria bacterium UBA5338
GTGCGGTGCTGGAGGTTGGAGGGCAGCAGGTGAAGCCGTGGAAAGTCGCTGGCTCGGATGCCCTGCAGCAACTGCTTGCGGTCTCCCATGTACCAGCGGTCCTCGACGTCACCACTGGGCTCGGTGCGCAGGTAATAACTGGAGGCGCCCTGGGGGTCCAGGTCAATCAACAGCGTGCGGTAGCCGCTTTGGGCACCGGCAAAGGCCAAATTCACTGCGGCTGCAGTTTTGCCAACACCGCCTTTGACGCTGTACACGGCCAAGCGGTGCATCAGTGCGTGGCCCGGGAAAGCTCACGGAAACAGGCTTTGGTCGACCCGCAGTTGAACCCGGCCAGTG
>DHQM01000169.1:15027-18827 GCA_002408105.1 Gammaproteobacteria bacterium UBA5338
CCACGCGCATAGGCTTTGTCGCGCAGGTCGACACCAGCCAATAGGCCGGCAGCAAACACGGCTTCCGGCGCATGCAAACGCCCTTGGAATACCAGGTCTTGTAACGCGTCTTCGCGCAACCTCAAGTCATTGTATTCACCGAGGGCATTCTGGAGTCGGCGCAGGGCTTTGACCGCGCCAGCCGCAGACTCTGCAGGCAAAACGGCCGCAAAGACCTCCAACAGGTAACGCAGCTTTTTGCACTGGACGCGCAAACGGTGCAGTGCTTCATCCGTCGCTGGCAGCCCCGCGCGGGTGGCCTCACGCAACTTGCGGTACCTGCGGCGTACCTCCCTTTGCACCAAGTCCACGATGGGTGCCTCGGCATCAGCGCCAGCCAAATCGGGGGCACCCGTTCCGAATGTCCGAGCGAGTGCTTCAAGGCGACCCCGGTACTGGGGCGCCTGCAGGTGGCTGCGCACAGTTTTCAAAGCAACTGCTCGCTCCTCAGCGAGCGCGGCAAAAACCTCCCGCCCTGCCCCGCTCAGTGCGTCAGGCAACACCGCCACCCGGCTGTCCGCCTCAGCAATCCAGACATCGAGGTCACGCATGTGGTTGGTCTGTTGCTGGAGGGAGCGCAACTCATTGCGCAGCGGCTCGACCTGGTCCGTGTCATAGACCGACGGCAGCAATGCCAGCACGGCGCGGGCCGCCCGCAACGCAATGCGGTAGTCATGCAGGAACTCGGGGTCGATGTCCTGTTCAATGCCAAAGGCATTGGCCTGCATGATCTTCAGCTGGGTGGCGATGACACGATCGACCGCAGCTCGCGCGGGCAGCTCAGGTTTCAATGCGAGGCGCGGCTTGGGGGTGTACCGAAACGGCGCCTTGCCCTGAGTCTCCAGCAGTGCCAGGACGGGGGACTTGCGCTGGCGCTGGTACCCGGATGCACTGAGCGCATCGCAAACCCCTTGGGTCTCTCTCTGGTACCCCAGCAGGGGATGCAGCACAAGGCCTGAGAAAAATGGCGGCGAGGGCGCAGTCGACCGCAGCTCCAAGGCGCTGAGGCGGGCAATCTTTTTTTGGTTGGCGTCCAGCACCCAGAAGCTCGACTCCCGATGCACATAACTCGCCACCTCGATCAAAGCACGCGGACCGAGAACCGCTCCCAGTCGGCGCCCCCCCGAGTGTGCAGTGAAGGCGTCCGGCCAGCGCGCCCCCCGTGCAGCGGAGCCGTTCGGAGCTTGGGGAACCAACCCGTAGCCTTTTCTGGAAATCAACCACCAATGGTCCATGCGCCGCAGAAGGAGCGACTTGGCCTTGTACCATAGGCGCCAGTCGAAACTGTCCCAAACTTCGAACCGCCCCCGAAAGGAACCCGCCACCAACAGACTGCACCCCGGCGGCAGCCGGTACTCCAGTGGGGCTAAATCCGTTGCCGCCTCGCTTGGGAGGCACAGCAATTGGCTTGGGTGGGCAAAAGCCGCTGGATCTTCGGGCACCGCGTCTCTCCGACAACCTACGGTGCGAGTATATCAGCCAGCAGAAACCGCCCCCCGGGGCACAGGCCAGGGACCGAAAAGGTCCCGCTGAAGTGTGGTCCGTGGAGCAGTCAACCAGGCGGCACAGCGCGCCGGCCTGGTTGACACGGGGGTACCAGTTAGCGCTTGGCGCCGCGCTTGCACCAGCCGAGCGCAACCAAAGCGGAACCCAGCAACGGCAATGCGCCGGGGATGGGTACCGGCGCCGGCGTGATCGCAACGTCGGCCCACACCAGCTTGTGGTCGGACGACGCGTAGTTGTTGTACAGGTCGGGGTTGCGGAAGGTGCCGACCAACTCGAAGTTCGAATCGTCACTGGTGGGCCAAAACACACCGGCATCGACCAACTCCAGGTCCACCGCGGGTAGGACGTAATCGACGCGCAGGTTGCCCGGCCCGGCATCGTTGAAATCCGCCGTGTCCTGCTCCGGTGGCGTGCCGTGGCTGTCGTTGGCGTTGCCATTGTTGGTTGGGCTGGTTGCTGCTTCCACACCGCCCGCACTTGTCGGCACGAGGGCGTTGTTGATCAGCCCGCTTTCGAGCAGTTGACGAATGGCGTTGGGGTCACTGTCGCCATCGTTTGGGTCCGCGTTGTAGTCCCCAGCGATCACAAACAGAGAGCCCTCGGACAAGCCGCCAGTCTGGCCCGCATCGTCGTAGATGTAGTCGGCGCCTGCGATGTAGTCCGCCCAGAAGCGAATTTCGTCGCTGTTGCGCTTGCCGTTGCGGTCTTCCGCCCCATCAAACACCGGAGGCGTCGGATGGGCCGTGAGGAAGTGGACCTCCTGGCCCTCGATGTTGAGCGTTAGGTCAACGTGCGTTTTGGAAGACAGACGCAGCGCAGCGATTTCGTCCGGGGAATAGTAGTTCGCCAGATTGCTGGCACCGACAGACGGGTCGTTGGTCAGCAAATTGTTGGGCATGTCTTTCCACAAGAAGTTCTGGAACGTGCGCACACCGGTGATTTCGTATTTCGAGTAGATCGTCATGCCGTATTGGCCGGCATAGTTGCCAAAGCCAAAGGCATCGTTGCCGCCCCCCACAGAGCCCGAGTTGTCGAGGTCGAACCCAGAGGGAATGCCGGTGTTGGTGGTCGGTGTGTAGCGGTACGCATAGTCGAGCGGCGCAACCTCGGTTCGCCCCGTCGCGCCACCACCGTGGCCGGCGGACAAAAAGTTGTTCTGAAACAGCCGAGCCGCTTCACTGGAATAGCCGAGGGGTTTCATGGTGCTGGATGAGCCGGGGACTCCGGCATCGTCGAAATCGAACTCGTTCACCAGCAGCACGTCCGGGCGCGTGCGCTGAATGATTTCGGCCACATTGTGCGCCTGCTGAATGCGCCGGGCCGTGGTGTCGCCGAAGCCGGCACCACCGGGGTTGCTGAGGTCGTCCAACAACTGACCCAACTCCCCGCGGTTCAACGAGGCATTGAACGAGGCAAAGCGCACCTCGGTGGCTGAGCTCAGCGAGGATGCGCCGAGTGCACAGAGCGCAAGGGCGGTAGCGCCCCAGGGATATGGCTTGGTGTTCATCGGTGAAATCTCCTGAATGGCGGGTCGCGGACCTAAACCCGGCGCCGGTGGTTGGCAAGCAGACCCACCAGACCACTGCCGAGCAGCCAAAGCGCTGCCGGCACCGGCACCGGAGCCGGGGTGCCCGTGAAGGCGATGTTGTCGATGTAGATGTTTTCGGCGGAGGCGTTGACGTCCGCACCGATCACCAGTGCCAACTGGGTTCCGAATCCAGCCGAAAGGAGAGCTTCAAGGTCCACCGACACCAGGGTCCAATCGCCCTCGGCTGTGGCCACCCGGGCTTCGATCGCATCGTCACTGCCACTCACACCGGCATGGTCGAAGATGCTGTGGGTCAGAACTCCATCGGTCACATACGCCATGAATCGGTCGCCATCGTCAAAGCTGGTGTCGGAAATCCAGTGGTAAAAGGACAGAGTGCGATCGCTGAATCCGGCGACTTCAACGGCATCGAACTCCAGGGTCAGCAGGCCGTCGCCGTCGTTGAACTCATAGTTGTGCTCCACGCCGGAGCCCACAGCGGTGCCGGTCGGCCCCAAGTCAGGCGCCATTGCAAAGGAATCACCGGTGAAGCTGTTTACACCGATGAAATCGGCGCTGTCCGTGCCGGTCGGGCCGGCATTGCCGCGGGTGTTTTCAAACCGGGTTGTGAACGTCATTCCAAGACTTGGGTCTGCGTTGAACGACCCGGCGTTCGTTAAGGTGCCGGAAGTGGCGAATGAATCGTTGGGGTTCAGGATTTCAATGG
>DHQM01000239.1:0-10193 GCA_002408105.1 Gammaproteobacteria bacterium UBA5338
GCATCAACCAGGGCGAGAGTATCCGCGTCTTTCCCCTGTCGAACTGGACCGAGCTGGAAATCTGGCAGTACATCCGCCGCGAGAACATCGAGATTGTCCCGCTCTACTTCGCAGCCGAACGCCCGGTGGTGAACTGGAACGGCGTGCTCATCATGGTCGATGACGACCGCATGCCATTGAAACCCGGAGAACAGCCAGAACAACGCACGGTCCGGTTTCGTACCCTCGGCTGCTACCCACTGACAGGCGCCATCGAATCCACCGCCAACACGCTGCCTGACATCATCCAGGAGATGCTGCTGACCACAAGCTCAGAGCGACAGGGCCGGGTCATTGATTTCGACCAGGCCGGGTCGATGGAAGAGAAAAAGCGCGAGGGCTACTTTTAACGCCCGATTCACGCCTGGCCAATCGCCTTCGTACCGCCGCTTTCACACCTGCATTGGATTTCTTATGTCGCACCAATCTGAACTCATCGCCCAAGACATTGAAGCCTACCTGCGTCAACATGAGCAAAAGGAGCTGCTGAGACTACTCACCTGTGGCAGCGTCGACGACGGCAAGAGCACACTCATCGGCCGCCTCCTGCATGACTCCAAGATGATTTACGAGGACCAGCTCGACGCCATTCGCAACGACAGCCGCAAGTCCGGAACCACGGGGGAGGCCGTCGACCTCGCACTTCTAGTGGACGGCCTGCAGGCGGAGCGAGAGCAGGGCATCACCATCGACGTCGCCTACCGCTACTTCTCCACTGCAAGGCGCAAGTTCATCATCGCCGACACCCCGGGCCACGAGCAGTACACGCGCAACATGGCAACCGGAGCCTCTACCTGCGACCTCGCCATCATCCTCATCGATGCACGGCACGGGGTGCAGACACAAACCAAACGCCACAGCTTCATTGCCTCCCTGTTGGGCATTCGCCACGTGATCGTCGCCGTCAACAAAATGGATTTGGTGGACTTCAGTCAGCAGCGGTTCGAAGAAATTCGCAAGGAATACCTCGCGTTCACCGGCCAGCTGAAAATTCCCGACCTGCACTTCATCCCGTTGTCTGCGCTCAACGGCGACAACGTCGTACATCCGAGTGATTCCACACCCTGGTACGATGGATTGCCGTTGATGGAGCTGTTGGAAACCGTGGAGATTGGCGGCGACACCAACCTGGAGACCTTCCGGATGCCGGTGCAATACGTCAACCGGCCCAACCTCAACTTTCGCGGCTACTGCGGGACCATCGCGAGTGGCGTTGTGCACCCGGGCGACGCCATCTGCGTACTACCCAGCGGAAAAACCAGCCGGATCAAGTCCATCGTCAGCTACGAAGGCGAGCTCAACGAAGCCTTTGCCCCCATGGCGGTCACCCTGACCCTCGCTGACGAGATCGACATCAGCCGCGGCGACCTGCTGATCCACCCTGAGCAACGCCCTGCAGTGGGACAGCGATTCGCTGCACACCTGGTCTGGATGAACGAGCAAGCCCTGCTTCCCGGCCGGGAGTACTACCTGAAACACAACACGCGAACCGTCATTGGGCAAGTGACAGAGATTTCCCATCGGATCGACGTCAACACACTGGACGCCCACCCCGGCGGTGATCGACTCAGTCTGAACGAGATTGCGCTCTGTGAGCTGGCAGTGCAGTCACCTCTGGCGTTCGACGCCTACGCCGACAACCCCGGTACCGGTGCGTTCATTCTGATCGACCGCATCAACAACCTCACGGTCGGCGCCGGGATGATTACCCAAAACCTCGAAGAGGGCGACACTGACCAGGAACTGCCCGCCCTGGAGCGGGCCGAACGTGAAGCCCGGTTTCGCCAGCGCAGTGGCTCCGTCGCGCTGACAGGCGCTGCAGCAGGCCTGGCCGAAGCGCTGGAGCGGCGGCTATTTTCGATGGGCCACAACCCGGTTCTGATCACGCCATCACAGTGGCCGGATCTGCAAGCCATTGGCCCTGCTCTCGCGGCCTGGGCGCACCAGAAGGGTCAGCTATTGATCGTCGCCGACGAAGCGGCTGAGTCCTGGGCTGATGCGCACTACCAGACCGCCAAGTTGGCTGACCTCATTGCGGCCCTGCAACGGGACCATTGGATCGAAGCGGCCCAGTAACGGAGTGAGCTGGGGTGGCGCAACCCCAGCGGCTCACTGGGTTTCCGTGTGCGTGTGTGGGCCGCCCCTGCAGACAGCGCCACCCTCAGGGCCGGCCCACACAGTGGTAATCGAAACCCGCCATACGCATGTGCTCTGGCTCATAGACGTTGCGCAAATCCACGAACACCCGGCCTTTCATTTTCTCAAGCAGCGCGTTGAGGTCGAGCCCGCGGTACTGATTCCATTCGGTCATGAGCACCAAGGCGTCGGCATGCTCCACGGCTGCGTAGAGGTCCGAATGATACCGAATGCCGGCCGGCAAGACTTGGCGGGCTTCGGTCATTCCCTGGGGATCATGGGCATCAATTTGGGCACCGCGATCGAGCAGCGGAGGGAGAATCGACAGTGCCGGGGCGTCACGCATGTCGTCGGTTTCGGGCTTGAATGTCAGCCCAAGCACCGCGATGCGTTTGCCAGCAAGGTCCCCGCCCAAGGCATTGCGGATCTTTTTGACCATGCGCGCCTTCTGGGCGGCGTTGACTTCGATGACGCTTTCCACGATGCGACATGGCGCGTCATATTCCTGAGCGATGCGTGTCAGCGCCAAGGTGTCCTTGGGAAAACAGGACCCCCCGTACCCAGGGCCAGGATGCAGAAACTTGCGGCCAATGCGCCCATCGAGCCCCATCCCCTTGGCCACTGCATGGACATCAGCCCCCACCGCTTCACAGAGCGCCGACATTTCGTTGATGAAACTGATCTTCGTCGCCAGGAAGGCATTGGCCGCGTACTTGATCAGCTCCGCGCTTTCCCAGTCGGTCACCTGAATGGGCGTCTCAATCAGGTTGAGTGGCCGGTAGAGCTCCCGCAGCAGTGTCGCCGCTCGCTCTGACTGCACGCCCAGGACCACACGATCGGGGTGCATGAAGTCCTTGATCGCTGCACCCTCGCGCAGAAACTCTGGGTTCGAAGCCACATCGAAGTCCGCCGACGGGTTGCACTCTCGGATGATGCGTTCAACCTGCCGGGCGGTGCCCACTGGCACCGTGGATTTGTCCACCACCACTGTGTAGCCACGCAGGAGCGGAGCCACCATGCGGGCTGCCTCATACACATAACTGAGGTCCGCATAGCCATCGCCCCTGCGACTCGGAGTGCCCACCGCGATAAAGACCAGATCTGCATCAGGGACATGCGCTGCCAAGGAATCGGAAAAGGACAGCCGACCCGCCGCAGCGGTTCTTTCGACCAGCTCATCAAGACCTGGCTCATAGATGGGTATCTTTCCCTGTTGCAGGTCTGCAACGCGTTTTGCGTCGATGTCCACGCACACCACATGGGCCCCGAACTCCGCGAAACAAGCACCGGAAACCAATCCGACGTAGCCGGCCCCGATCATGACTACCTGCATGCGCTGCTACTCAATGACTCCGAACACTGCCGAGTATTCACTGCGTTAACGACCATAGTTGTCCTCATACCGGACGATGTCGTCTTCTCCGAGGTACGCACCAGACTGCACCTCAATCAATTCCAGCGGCACTTTGCCCGGATTGGCCAACCGGTGGGTTTCGCCCAAAGGAATGTAGGTCGATTCGTTTTCCGACAGCAGGAAGGTTTCACTTCCTCGGGTGACCTCTGCCGTTCCCTTGACAACGATCCAGTGCTCAGCGCGGTGGTAGTGCATCTGAAGAGACAAGGATGCGCCTGGGCTGACGATGATGCATTTGACCTGATAGCGGTCGGAACCGCCAATGCCTTCGTAACTTCCCCAGGGGCGTGCGACGCGGCGGTGCAATCTGGCCTCGCTGCGCTGCAGATCGCGCAGCTGTCCAACGATGGATTTGACGTCTTGCACCCGGTCGCGCCGAGCGACCAAAAGCGCATCCGCAGTGTCCACCACCACGCAGTCTTCAAGCCCGATGGTGGCGATCAGGCGCCCATCGGCACGCAAATAGCAGTTGCGGGTATCGCTCGAAAGCACGTCGCCATACACCACGTTGCCATCCTCGTCCTGTGCTCCGATCTCCCACAGCGCCGACCAGGATCCGACGTCGCTCCAACCCGCATCAAGCGGGATCACAACACCCGCATCCGTGTGTTCCATGACTGCGTAGTCGATGGAGTCGCTCGGAGAAGCGGAAAATGCCTCCTGGTCAGCCCGGATAAAATCGAGGTCCCGCGTGGAAGCCTCAATGGCGCGCCGGCAAGCACTGCGCATCGCTGGAGCAAAACGCTCTACTTCTGCCAAATAGGTGGAAGCACCGAACAAGAACATTCCACTGTTCCAGTAGTAGTCACCCGACTTGATATAAGACTCGGCTGTCGCGGCATCGGGTTTTTCAACAAATTCGGCAATGGGTCGCACAACATCAACCTTGCCCGCGGGCGCGCCCGAACGAATGTAGCCGTACCCAGTTTCAGGAGCACTTGGGACGATCCCGAAAGTCACCAGCCGCCCAGCCAGCGCAGCCTCAACACCCACCTCAACCGCCGCGACGAATTTTGGGCCATCCAGAATGACGTGGTCTGCTGGAAGAACCAGCAATATCGGGTCGTCATCGGGCCACAAACGCTGCGCTTCTTCAGCAGCCAAGACCGCGGCAGGTGCAGTATTGCGTCCGATCGGTTCCAGCACTATTGCAGCAGGTCGAATACCAAGCTGGCGCAATTGCTCCGCCACCATGAAGCGGTGCTCCTCGTTGCACACCACAATGGGATTGGCACAGTCCGAGATGCCCTCCAACCGATGGGCCGTGTCTTGCAGCAGCGTGGATTCGTTCACCAAGGGGAGAAGCTGCTTTGGATGCAGCTCACGCGATAGCGGCCAGAGGCGAGTGCCTGACCCACCAGACAGTATGACCGGGACCAGCAACGGCGTGGGAGTGCGTGGCATGAAGTGGTTGTCCTTGTTTTGAGAAGAACAGGTGTTTGGGCCTGGACAGGTCAGTCAGCGGCGTCCAGAGCCAATGGGACTGAAAGACGCGGCTGCAGGTAGTCGATCACCCGTTTAACACTTTGCTCCAGAGGTTGTGACGCAGTATCGACGATCAACTCGGGTTTTTCTGGCGGTTCATATGGCGATGAGATCCCAGTGAAGTTGTCGATTGCACCTTCCCGGGCTTTGCGATACAGCCCCTTCACGTCGCGCTGCTCACACTTTTCCAAGGGACAGTCGCAGTAAACCTCAATAAAGTCTCCATGCGGCAAGATGTTGCGCACCCGTTGCCGGTCGGCCCGAAAGGGTGAAATGAACGCAGTCAGTACGATCACGCCTGCTTCCAGAAACAGTTTGCTGACCTCGCCGATTCTTCGGATGTTTTCAACCCGGTCTTCCTCTCCAAACCCCAGGTCACCACAGAGCCCATGCCTCACATTGTCTCCGTCCAGCACATAGGTTCGAGCACCGCGGGCAAACAGCTCTTGCTCCACAGCGTGGCTGAGAGTGGATTTCCCCGATCCAGAAAGACCGGTAAACCACAACACCATGCCTCGATGTCCGTTCTGTTGCTGCCGCAGGTCTCGGGTGATGGCGGCTTTGTGCCACACCACGTTGTTGCTCTTTGGCGCGTCGCTCATGCCTACCTCTCTAGGGGCTCTGTGACTTGGGCTAAGTGCGGGTTCAAGGCGGTTTGGTTTGGCGGCGCGGGGGCACAGCATGCAGCGGCTCACCCCGGTTGGTTTGCACCGCAACACACCGGTCATCCCACAATTCAATCATGGCATAGTCTTTCTTGTCGGTCACAGACAGTTGACCAAGGCCATGGCGCTGCAGCCAGATCTCGACAAAACGCCGGTGGCGCGGATGGCCCGCCCGCGCGGTGACCACACGCACCTCGATGCCTTCCGACACCCACTGCCGCACCCGATCCAGCATCGCCGGCACAGGTTCCCCAATGAACTCCGGGCCAAGCCATAGGTCGTACTCAGCCAAAGTCCCGTCCAGATCAACCCCGATCCAGCCAGCGCTCGTCCCAGAATCCAGGTTGCGCCGCCGCCACAAAGCCGCCAGACGCGCGCGCAAGCCGCGCCGAACCGAATTGTCCTGGTTACGAGTTGACACGCTCACTGGCCCATCGGTTGTTCACCCAGCCCCTATCAAGGCACGCGGCGCTGCCGCACATCAGTTGGTGATGGTGTACTTCTGCATCAGCGAGTACAGGGTCGGTCGCGTCACACCCAACAGTTCTGCCGCTTTGGAAATGTTGTTCGAGCGCAGCTGCAACGCCCGTCGAATCACCGCACACTCTGCTTGTTCACGGGCCTCTTTCAGATTGAAGGGCAGCTCGTCTTCGGCACCCACCGACAAGTCCAGGTCATCGGCACTGATGGTCTTTCCATCGGCCATGATGACTGCACGCTTCACACGGTTTTCCAGCTCACGAATGTTTCCTGGCCATTCATAGCTGGCAATGGCGCGCAGAGCATCCGGTGAAAACCCATGCAGTGCACGCGCGTTCTGTTCTGCAAAACGTTCAAGGAACACCCGCGCAAGGACTTCAACGTCCCCATCCCGCTCCCGCAGCGGCGGGATGTCAATGGTCAATTCGCTGACGCGGTAATAGAGGTCTTCCCGAAACTCTCCTGTTTCAACCAGTGCTTGAAGGTCGCGATTGGTCGCGCAGACCACGCGCACATCGACGGGAATCTCCGCGCGCCCCCCTACCCGTTCGATGACCCGCTCCTGCAAAAAACGCAGCAGCTTCCCCTGCAACCCCAGCGGCATGTCGCCAAGCTCATCCAGGAAGAAGGTTCCACCATCGGCATACTCTACTTTGCCTTTGGTTTGTTTGGTTGCGCCCGTGAACGCACCTTTTTCGTATCCGAAGAGCTCACTTTCGAGCAAGTTTTCTGGAATCGCGCCACAGTTCACAGCAACAAAGGGCGCATCGGCTCGGCCACTCAAACGGTGGATCGATCGAGCCAGCACCTCCTTCCCCGTTCCGCTTTCGCCGAGCAAGAGGGTTGTGACCCCGGTTGGCGCCACCTTTTCGATGGTCCGGCACACCCGCATCATTTGCGGACTGACGCCAATCACACCTTCAAGCATCATGTGGTCCGAGCGCACTTCACGGAGCCGGCGGTTTTCTTGCTCCAGGGTGTGCAATTGATAGGCCCGGTCAATGATGAGCTTGAGTTCATCTACGACGATGGGCTTTTGGTAGTAGTCGTAGGCACCCAGGGCAACCGCCTGCAACGCGTTGTCGCGCTCGTCGTTGCCAGTGACCACAATGACCTTGGTGTGGGGCGCAAGCGCAAGAATCTCTTCTAGCGTGGCCAACCCCTCGGTGGCGTTGGCCGGGTCTGGGGGCAAGCCCAAATCCAGTGTCACCACACCGGGCTCAATCCGGCGCAGCGCAGCGATGGCTTCAGCCCGGTCTTTCGCGAGCACCACATCATTGCCGTTGAAACACCACTTGAGCTGCTTTTGCAGCCCCGGGTCGTCTTCCACAATTAGCAATTTACGCGAATCGTTCTTCATGTTGCTGCTGCACTCCGTTCTCCATCCCCACCTGCGCCATGCCCCGCCTCAGGATCAACCCCGGGGTGCGCATCCGTTGAAAGTGGTAAAAACACCGAGAATTCCGTGCCTTCTCCCGGCGTGCTTTCGACGCCAATGGAGCCACCCAAGCCGCGCACGTATTGCTCCGCCTCGTACGCTCCAATGCCCATACCGGCGTTGCCCTTGGTGGTGTCAAAAGGCTTAAACAACCGACTTTGTACGAACTCCCGCTCCATCCCGATGCCCGAATCAATGACACGCACCACGGCTGCTGAGCCATCGATCGAAAGTTCGACGCGCACATTGCCCGTCTCGGGAGTGGCTTCTTGCGCATTCTGGATCAGGTGGCCAAGCACCCGGAACATCCGTTCCCGATCCCCCATCACCCGACATTCATCCAATGCGGTGACCAGCCGCGGCTCCGGGTGACGGGCACGCATCTGGGCACAGAGGGCCTTCACCACCGCCAACAAATCGACCGACTCGGCATGCTCCACCCACTTTCCTTGTCGCAACTGAGCCACGAGGCGCTGCATGCGTTCCACAACGTGGCCCAAAGTCTCGATGGCATCGTCCACAAAGTCGGGGTTCCGCCGATGTTGCTCGGCGTTACTGACAATCAGTGACAGTTGCGCCACCAGGTTTTTCAGGTCGTGAACCAAGAACGCTGACAGTCGATTATAGGCTTCAAACTGCCGCGCTTCAGAGAGCCGGTCCAGCGTCTGCAACAGCGCAATGTGGTTGGCCAGCTGCGCCCCGACGGTCTTCAACAGGTCGTGGTCCTCCCAGTTGATCGCGCGGGGGATCCGCGGGGTAACCAAGCAGACAAAACCAGCCAACCGTTCCCCCAACATCAGAGGCACAACCAACCAGAGGTCTGGCTGCACTTGGAGCCAGGGCGCCAAATCAAGCCCTGCGTACAACTCCGGAGTTTCGTGAAACTCCGGAACTTCCACCACCCACCCCTGGGCGCCGAGGAATTGGATCAACGAATCCCCTGCTGCAGAGACACGGTCGCAAGTGGGCGCCTGGGGAAGACACCAGGTGCAGAGCACCCGATACTGCTCCGGCTCCTCGGGCTCGGACCACCACAGCGCCCCCCCCCGGCTTTCCACCAATTCCGCAAGCAACCGAACTGCTCCTTCCGCCAATCGGTGTGCGTCGGCATTGGACGACAGCGCGCGGCTGAGCTTCAACCATTCGGCGCGGTAGTCGTATTTGCGGGCGAAGAAATGCTTGCTGAAGTACACCTTCATCGCGGCGCGCGCAGTCCCTGAAAACAGTAGGACTGCGAGTACAACAGCCGCCCCAGCGACGAAGAGCACCTGCAACACACCGCTCCAGGTTCCTCCTTGCAGCCTCAAGTAATACCCAATTGAGGCGATGGCAAGCAGATAGGTGCCCACGGCGACAAGCGCAGTGGAATGAAAGACCAAATCGCGCGAAAACAAAAAATGCGGCGCCCGATCGTCCATGCGCCTGGCAGCCACCACCAACATGGGCAGCACCGCCGCGTCGAAAAAGCCTCGCGCACGCCAGAGGGGCTCGGATAGCGCTCCGGAAATCACAGCTTGGGTATAGAGCGTCAGGTCATAGGCGAAGATCGCGCCGATGGGAATGGCAACAAACTTGAGGGCCCAGCGGTGTTCGTGCCGCGCATTGCGGTAGAACTGCTCAACCACCACCAGACCGAGCACTGCCGCCAACACCAGCACCAGCACACGCAGGTCACCGGTGTAACGCACCTGATCAGCGAGCCAGGTCGAAAACGGTGTGTACCAAAGCACCCCGCCCGCCAGGGCAATGCCCGCTGCCACACCGACCTGCCGCCAGCGAAGGCCGCCAGCATGCACTGCACCTTGTCGGGGGCGGCCCCGCCGAATCGCAGCGATGCACAGGTACGCAAGCCCCAGAGCCCGCGGCAGCTCAAGTCCGAGAACCCAGCCCCGCAGACCCGCCGCTTGGGACTCGTCCCAGAACGCAAAAGCAGCCCAAGCGCCAATCACTGCCAGCGCGGGGAACCAGTCTCTGCGGGGCAAGAGGTGCGACCGGCGCCACAACGCTGCGCCCACGACGCAACTGGACAAGAACACCAAAAAATGACCAACGGCCGCGACCGTCATATTCCAGTCCACTGCGCTACATCGCCTTCCTTACCCTCATCGGTACAGCATAGCGCAGCGACTGTCGGTAATTTTTACACTGATGGGGAGCCAGCCTGACTTGACCCGCCGATTAACCTATAACCATCTGTTTTAAAAAACTAAAAATTTATCGGAACAAAACTTGCTGAACCAGACTTCCAGTGACCAACGACAGCGGACATGAACATCCAGTTACGAAATCGCCAAGCTGCTGATTTATTGTACAGCTGCTGCTATTATACTTGGCGATGAACTCGAAACCCCAGCGCCCGCACCCCTTCGATTCGAGACCGCAGCATATGAACACCACACCCCAAGAGCCCCGCACGGACCGCGACGCCCCTCTGGACCGTTCCGTTGCAAGCAGGCGCCAATTCAACCGCCGGGCTGTTCAGGCAGGCACCGTGGTGGCCGCGACCCTCTCTGCACGCAGCGCGCTCGGCGCGGAC
>DHQM01000239.1:10420-11964 GCA_002408105.1 Gammaproteobacteria bacterium UBA5338
GGCGCGGAATGCTGGTCCGGCCAGATGTCGGGCAACATGTCGGGGCCGGTTCAGTATTGCGTCGGGGGCCTGAGTCCCGGCTACTACAAATCCAACGTCGAGCCCCATGGCGGCGACCCGGGCTGGCCAACGAGCACACACATGGGCGCGTCAATAGAACACGGTGCCGCGAACGTCCTTGGCAATGGAACCATCTCAAGGGCCGACAAAGAGCGTTTTTCCGACCCCAACCCCGCCGCGCCGGTCCCTGGAACCAAGTTCGGGGCCATTTTCAGCTCGGCCGAGGATCCCATCGCAAGCATGACGCTGATGCAAGTACTCTGGCAAAAAAGTGGTTCTTTCGAGTTTCATGCGGTCGCCATGTACTTCAACTCGCTCAACTTCTCAAGCTACATGTTCAAGCCAGCCGTGGCCCACAGCATCATCAATTCGATTCTCGCGACCGGCAGCTACATCGACCAAAACGGCCACTCATGGTCTGCCGATGAGATGAAAACCCTTGTAGACCAGTCCTACCACACCTGACGAATTGAGCTCACCGAGCCCCACTCCGTGACGCGCCTGATGTCCAGCGATGACAGGAAACTGCTTTGGAACCGCACCCGCTTTGGTCACTGGCGCATCTGGGGTGATCAGGCTACGCTGTTTGACAACGCTTCTGGGGACACCCACCTGCTGCACGGCTGCGCAGTTGCGGTGCTGGATGTGCTAACGCAAGCCGAATTCCCGATGGGCGCGGCAGAATTGGAGTCGAGGGTAGCGCAGGCGTGCAACTGGGAGGCCGGGACCGTGGAAGCCGCGCTAACGGCGCTCTGCCAACTCGAGATGGTGTGCACGCACGAACCATCGGCGACCTGCCACCGGCCCAACTAGCCAGCCTACTCGCCTCCCGGCAGGGCCTGCGGATCGGAATCGGTCCCTTCACGGTGGCGGTTCACGCAACCCACCCCACCCTACTGGGTGCTGTTCGGCTGATGTACGCACACCACCCCCTGGTTGGCGACGACCAGTTCGCCGACCTGCATGTGGGCGTGGCCGGTGCGCCCGGACTCAGGCGCTGGCTCCGGCCACAGGTCCAGTTCCAACGCGACAACGAAATCCCCTTTCTGCCCTTACCGGCCAACCAAGCGGCCCCCCTGCTGGAGTGGGGACTGAACTATGCCGTCGCCAACAGCCTGCATTCCTATCTGATTCTGCACGCCGCGGTGGTGGAACGATCCGGCCGTTGTTTGGTGTTGCCTGGCCAGCCGGGTGCCGGCAAGAGCACCCTGTGCGCCGCCTTGTGTCACGCGGGATGGCGGCTGTTTTCTGATGAACTTTGCATGCTCGACTGGAAGACGGGGCAGATCCAGCCGTTGCCACGTCCCATCAGCCTGAAGAATGAATCGGTCCCGCTCATGCAGCGCCGCCTGTCGGACTCCACAATGACCGAAGTCGCACGCGACACCCAGAAAGGCGATGTCGCGCTGCTGCGCCCACCCAAAATGGCTGTGGCGCTCGCGGACGTGACCGCACCACCCGCCCTGGTCGTGCACCCTCAGTAC
>DHQM01000197.1 GCA_002408105.1 Gammaproteobacteria bacterium UBA5338
GGGTCTGCATGCCTTCGAGGTTGCCGCGGTTGCGCTCCAGGTACTTGCCGTCTGGCCGGCCGGGATCGAAGGCGACCAGCCGTTCCACGAACGGGTAGTCGAAGGTGCGCAACACATGGCGCAAGGTGGGCCCGAAGAAATCCTGGTCGGTGACACAGGCGTTGACGGTGAAGCTGACCGTTGCCATTGGGTATCAATCCTCAGCCGGTGCTCCAGCGCTGCAGGTGCACGCATGCGTGGTTGTGCAGGCGGTAGTAGGCCCGCTTCAGTGGGGGCAGGCGGACCGTCGAGGTAACGATCGGGTAACCGAATTGCTTCAGGGTCTTCCCGACCGAACCTTCCAGGGTGCGCAGCTGTGATGGGGTCCATTGTTGGCGCCACTTTTCGGTGTTGCTGGCCTGCACGGGCTGCTGGAGCAGCGGTGTTTTGCCTGCCTCGCCGGACTTTTCAAAATGGATGACGCGGGGGTCGTACTCCATCTGCAGGTAACCACAGACCTGGCGAACCGTACCTTCAGGGTCGGTCAGGAGGTCTTCGTAGCGGATCTCCAGGTACTGGTTGCCGGCCATGTTTTGGCCCAACTCGTTGCCGATTTCGACGTACTGTTCCCATACTTTGGCGGCAAAATAGGGGTTGTACACGCCAAAATCGGTACCGCGCGCGAGCATGGAAGCGGCCACGTCGCGCCCGTCACGCACCAGGTGGATGAACTGGGCTTTGGGAAACCAGTCGAGGAGTTTCGGCATGTGCAGCACGTAGTATGGGGTCTTGTCTCCCCAGCGGTGTTTGCCCTCTCCGGCGGCATTCTTCTCGAACAGACCGGCAATCAGGTCACGCACAGTCCTCCGGCCTTCCGCCCAAAGTTCAGGGGCCAGGCGGTCAATGTCGAACTCGATGCCATGCAGGTCCGTGTCCAAGAATTGCGGGTTTCGTCTGTGCAGGTCTTGCAGAAAGGCCCGGATGCCGGTCTCGGTTTCGAGTGCTTTGAAACGGGTCTGGTCACGGTACAGTGGAACCAGGAAGTGGGACTCGCCGGTTGGCAGCGACAACTCCGGATGGGACCGCAGCATGTATTGCAGCAGGGTGGTTCCTGACCGGGGCGCCCCCACGATGAAAACCGGGGTCTCGCTTGACCTGGCCTGGGGATGGCCACCCACGGACTGGGCTCGGCTTGTCACCTGGGCGTCAGTGTGCATGGGGGTCGGCCGGACCCGTGCTGACCGCCTGGACGGTGCCCACCGGCGGCTCAATGGGCTGGTGCCGGTCTTGCCAGAGGCCGTGCAAGGTCCCGAAAAAGTGCCACAGGATCATCTCCTGGGCAAATGCTTCCGGCGCCGGCTTGGTGAATCGCGCGGTCAGCGCACGCGCGCCGGCACGCAGGGTCTGTACAACCAAGTAGGGAGGGATACCGCCGATCCGGCGTCTTGCCGGAACTCCGAGGGTGCGCGCCAGGTTGTGACTGGTTTGTCGCCGCCAGCGTCGGAAATAGGACTTGCGGGTCCTGAAGGCTTCGATGCGGTGGTGCACGCGGGATTCCGGAACGTACACGAGCTTGGCGCCCGCAGCCAAGAATCGGGTGAACAGCTCGCTGTCTTCGCCGCTGGCCAGCTGATTTCCCCTGCGACCGCGGTGCACATCGAAGTCTCCGTGCTGGTCGATCAAGCGCCGTCGAATCGCCATGTTGGCACCGAACGGCAGTTGCCCTGGGTGTTCGATCAGGTAGGGACGGGTGTCGACCTTGACCGCGAGAAAGCCGAAAAACCGTTCGGTGAGCCAAGCAGGGGGCGGGGTTTCCCAGTCAGGTGCAATGTACCCACCGCAGCCGTCGGCTTGCTCTCGCTCCAGGGCTGTCACTGTGGTTTGAATCCAGTTCGGCTCCGGACGCACGTCGTCGTCGGTGAACAGCAACAGCTTGCCAGCGGCGGCGCGAATCCCGGCGTTGCGTGCGTGCGACAGACCCTGCTGAGGCTCGAAGACGTACCTGAGCTGTGGGACATTTTGCCCGCCGCGCTCGACCACGGTGCGGGTGTGGTCGGTGGAGTTGTTGTCCACCACCACCAACTCCCAGGGCCAGTCGGGTGGAACCACTTGTGCGCCGAGCGCAGTCAAGGTGTGGCGCAACGAATCTGCACGGTTGTAGGTGCAGACGATGACGGATACCGCCGGGCGTTCGCCAGGGCCGGTCATGGTTGCCGGTGTCCGAGCCGGACAGCGAGGCGCTGGGTGAGGTAGCGCGCGCGGGCACGGCGGCTGCCATCATTGGTCCCGAGCGCCACTTTGTGCAGCAAGGCCGCTGGGCTGTCGGTTCCGAACACATCCAGTCGACGCAGCAAAAAGGGGTCGTCCCCTTGTTGATTGAACCCGCTGCGGGTGGTGAATGCGGCCGAATAGCCGGCTTGGCGCGCTGCCTCGACGACGGCCGGACTGTGTTGTCCGTAGGGGTATGCAAGGAGCCGCGAGTCGAGCTCCAGCTCGTCGAGTGCTGCGCGACACACCTGCAACTCGTGCTGCAGCGCATGCGCCGGAAGGGTGGATAGGTCTGGGTGGGTGTGGCTGTGGGCATGGAATGAAAACCCCGAGCGCCCGAGCGCCTGTATGGCGGCAGGATCCAACAGCTGATGTGCGGGGGTGCTCCAGTCACTGGTGCCGCCGAGCTTGCCGGTCACCAGAAACACAGCAGCAGGCCACTTGAGCGCGGCCAAGGTTGGGGCGGCGCAGTCCACGAGGTCGGCGTAGCCATCGTCAAAGGTGACCAACACTGAGCCCTCGGGCATGGTTCGGTGGCCCAGCAGCCAGTCCAGCGCGTCGGCGGCGCTGATGCCACGGTAGCCGGCAGAGGCCAACAGGCGCAGCTGGGCGGAGAAGCGCTCAGTGGCCACTGATTTTCCAGAGGATTCCCGCGCATGGGGTGGGCCAACGCGGTGGTACATCAGCACGGGAAGGCGCGTTGCGTTCATGGTGACTGGTCTTGCAATGGCTTGCGCTCGGCGACTCGCACCAGGCGTTCGAACCAGCGCAAAGGCAAGAGCGCAGGGATCAGATAGCGCAGGTCTCTGGGCCCGGCGATCCCTGTGCTTAAGGTTTTTCGAAACAAAATCTGGGCGTCTTCGAACTGGCGTTGCCAGTAGGCTTTGTACGCCTCCCGCAGCAGATACCCATCGGTGAGGGCACGCAACCGCTTGCGGTCCAGATGGGCCACGGTGGCCGGATGGGTCGCAACAAATTGTTTGCGCACCTGCCAGGCATCAATCACCTGGCGCCATTTGGTTTTTGAGATCTGACCGCTCGAATGCCAGCGGTAGAACGCCAGGACTTCCGGGACCCGTGTCAGCCGTTGGGTGTGGGCGAAGACCTTGAGCCAGAACTGGTAGTCCATGGCAGAAAATCGGTCAGTGGAGAACCCGCCGACGGCCTGCAGGGTTTCTGTTCGCACCAAGGCAGCGTGGATCGGCCAGGGGCAGGTGCGAAGAAACTCCGCCGCGGTGTCCATTGCAAGGTAGTCCGGCGGGATGAATGGCGCCTGGCCTGGCGCGTCATCGCCAATGTTCTGCCAGCCACAGTACGCAAGGTCCGCAGAAGCGTCATCCAGAGCCGAGTTCAGGCGCGCCAGGCATTGGGGTGCCCAGAGGTCATCGGCGTCGAGGAAAGCGATGCGCGTTCCCCGGGCCGTCGCGATGCCACGGTTGCGCGCGGGGTAAGGTCCTTGGTTGGTTTGGGTCAGCAGGTGAATGTCGATCTCTGACCTGGCGGCCTTGGCCTGGACCCGTGCCCGGGTGTCGTCGCTGGAACCGTCGTCAATGACCACCAATTCCAGCGGGCGGTGGGTTTGGCGGACCACCGAATCGATGGCCGGATCAATGTGGTCCGCGCTGTTGTAGGCGGGCATGATGACGCTGATCAGGTCGTTGGCGGGCAAAACGCTGTGAGGCTCCACTCGGTCCGTTGCACCGCCTGTTGGCGGTGGATCGCGGGGTCGATCGATGCTTGGGTGCGGGCGCGATTTTCCCCCTCAGTGTAGCAGGCGGTCCGGGACATCATTCGCCCTTCGATGGGGCCAGCAAGGCCGCGTAAATCTGCAGGCACCGCTGCGCCACCGCGTCCCAGGGAAACCTCCGTGCGTGGGCGCGGCAACGTGCGGGGTCGAAGTGCAGTTCGGCGCTCAGAAACTGGCGCAGTGCGCCGGTGATGCTGGGTTCATCCGGTGTGTCGACGAAATACCCACTGACGCCCTCGTCGACCGCCTCAACCGCACCCGCAAGGCGTGCGGCGAGCACCGGAACCCCACAGGCATTGGCCTCCAGGTAGACAATACCGAATCCCTCGTGGCTGCCGGGCACCACGGAGGAACAGAGGATGAACAGGTCACTGGATCGCAACTCGCGGTGCAGTGCGGCGTCGCTGAGTCGGCCCAGAAATTCCACCTGTCTCGTTAGGCCAAGCTGCGCGGTCAGCTGTTCGAGCGCGCTCCTTTGGTAGCCGTCTCCGATGATGCGGTACTGAAACGCTTGTGTGTCCTTCAATCGGGCAAGCGCGCGCAGCACAACGTCGAGGTTTTTGCGGGGTTCGGACAGGCGACTTACAGTGACCAGTTGCGCAGGCTGGCTGGTCTCGCGGGGGCGTGCGATTGGGTCGAGAAAAAAGCGCTCGGCCACACCGACATGGGCCACATGCAGGCGTTCGGCACATTCGGGATGGCGCTCCACCAAGGCGTTGGCGGTGTAGTGGCTGTTGGCGACCAGCGCCTGCAGGCCGCCGAGTTCATGGCGCAGCAGGCGTGGCGCGATCCACCTGCGCCCCAGCTCACGGCGCAGTGGCTGCAGGCGGTCCGACAACCGCCACAGCCCCGGCACTTGCACGGGCATTGCCGCCCGCAGCCCATAGGGGCGCAAGAAATCGTTGCCGTGTACCGATGCCACCACCGGGCGCGTGCTGCTGTGGGCGAGGGCGCCGTACACGGCATTCATGGCGTGCCACAGGTCAACAGGCTGGCGCTGGATGATGTCCAGGTCGTGGCGCCAATCGAGGTTGAGCAGCGGGTGCACCCGCGCTCCAGGCACCTCGGCGCCAGCATGGGTGCGGCAAAAGATGTCGAGTTCAATGTCATGCCCTGCAAGGGCCCGGCACAGTTCGAACGCATAGGTTTCCACGCCGCCGAGGTCGGGGGGGAACTCGGGTGCCAGCACCCCGAGGTGGAGCGGCTTGGTCACTGCCAAGTCTCCAGGCGGCGCAGCGCAATCCAGCCGTTCCCATTGTGCGCCGTTGAGGCGTCAAGGTGGCTGGTGTAGCCCGGCACCTGGGGTGTGGCGTTTTCGGAGCTCGCGGCCGGCTCGAGGGCCACCAGCACCAGTTCTTCCCCGGTCCCAACGGGAACCACAAGCCAATCGGCTGGGCCAGCAATGGCAGCAGCGGATCGGTGGCGTCCGCCACCGGCTTCGGCATTGCCACCAAGAACGGAGGGCGGCAGACCGATTCCGGATTGGTGAAGCATGCGCAGGGCATCGGCCAATGCTGAGCGCAGTGCTGGGTCGGGGTCCTGGCCACACAGGTGAAACAGGGTTTCCGCCCAGAACACCAGCGCGTAGGCTTTTTTGGGCTGCTCGCGCCAGTGTTCCAGCAGCCCGCTCGTTTGGGTGAATGCGATGCCTTGTTCTAGGGCTTCATCAACGCCTGGGCAATGGCTCCACGGGCGCAGGCGAGCGAGGTCCATCAGGTTGATGGACTGATAGGCGTCAGCAGTCCCCTGGATGGACAGCGCACGGTCAATGTATCCGTTGGGCATGACCAGGCGTGGCCAACGCGACTTGAGGCGGTGCAGCCTCGGGGCCAGGTACTTCCAGCCGAATCGTTTGATGGCGCGCATGGGGAGCGGCAGCGCGGCGGCAGTGTGCTCAGGCTGCATGTCCAGCCCCAGTATCCAGCTCACCAGGCGGTACAAAGGTTCCATGGGGCGGGCTTGCAGCACCGCTTGCAAGGCGCGTTCGGCGGATGCGATCACAGCCGCGTGGGCCGAGTCTCCAGTGATTGCCTGATGGCGCAGCAGGGCAATGAGGGTGTCGATCTGGGTGTTCAGCACCAGCATGTTGCCAGGCTGCTTGCCGAGCGCGGTGCTGGAGGTCCACTTGAATGGACTCTTGGCCATGGCCTCTGCGCTTTGCTCAAGGCTGTCATGCAGGAACCAGACTCCCGCGTCAATGGTGCTGCGCTCGCCGACGATGAAGGCAACCGCACGCTGCAGTGCTGGCAACAGTGTGTTGTCCTGCTCTAGGGTCCAGTGGTCGAGAAGGCAATGGATGGCGCTGCAGTGCAGGCGGTAGTGGCACTCCAGTTCGTCGGTCCAGAATCCGTGGTACCAACCGCCGTCAGGGCTTTGCCGATCAAGGATGGAGAGCACCATCTGGTGGCGTAGAAGCGCCGCGCAGGGGCTGTCGGCGAGTTCCCAACCGCGGGCGATTACATAGAGCGCATGGGCATCGTTCTCCGAGCAAATGCGTCGGTAGTTCGGCCAGGAGCGCCGGTTTTCGTAGACGTGCCCATGCACCCAGTGCAGGTAGAAGTCCTGCGGGCTCTGTACCCGCTGGTGCGAGCCCCAGGGGTGCAGCGCCAGAGCAGCGGCTTCTCTGATGGCCAGCCAGGACTGCAGGTCCTCAATGCCATCCAGCACCCAGTAGACCAGGTCCAGGCAGTGCGATCCCGGCAAGTGGAACCGAAGGCGGTGGGCTTCGTCATGGGTATGCCAACCGGACAGGGTGGCGTTGGATTCGATCTCGATCTGGCCCTTGTCGTCGATGCGCCGCTGTTGGGGAACGCAGGGAATCCAAAGCGGGGCAGCGTGGCCTCGTTGATCCACCAGCAGCCAGCTTCCGTCGGCTTGCTGGGTCGCGGCCATTGCCTCTGGAAGACAGACATCTACGGATGCGTCATGGCTGGTGGTTGAGATGCGCAGTGACCAGACAGTTGCCGCAGTTCCACTGAAGCGATCGCACAGCCAGCTCAACTCAAGGCCGTCTTGCTGTTCGGACCAGCGGTGGCGCTGCGCTGCAGCGGTTTCGGTGGTTGGCTCCCCAGCGGTTGGCGGCAGCTGTGTTGGAGGTCGAATGTGGATGGTTGCTTCGGCCATTTTCGGGGTCAGCGCATGCGAATGGATGGGGGGCAATCGCCGAAGCGGCGGAACAGGTAGTCGCGGGTCGCCTGGCGCAAGGCGCGTTGGCGTGGCGACTTCCACAGCAGGATGGCGTCCTTCAGTGCCCAGTAGACGCGGCGCACCGGACCGGTGCCCGGGGGGCTTGTCCAGGCGACCTTTGGCACCAGGCGGCGCAGGGCGGCGAACACCAGTGTGAGCCATTCGCGCCTGGGCAGATGTCGTTCGGCGAACAGCAGTTGGTTGCGGGCGCTGAAATAGGCGCGCAGAGGGGAGTCTTCGCCCCCGAAAGTGGCGGCTACTTTGTGTCGCACGAATGCGGCAGTGCACACCCGGCTGTTGTAACCTGCCCGGCGCGCACGCAGGCACCAGTCGGACTCCTCCCACACCAGAAAAAATCGCTCTTCAAACAAGCCAATCTCGCGCAGTGCGTCGGCGCGCAGCAGAATCGCCGCCCCTGTGACCCAATCACAGTCGATCCAAGGTGTGGATGGGAGCGCACTGCGAGGGGCACCTTCCAGGTGGTGGACGCAGTTGAGCAGCCCCGGGCCGAAGCGTTCACCGGCCGTGCTGATGAGGTCCGGTTCGTGCGCTGAGCAGATCACAGGGCCAATGGCTGCAGTTTTTGGATCCTGTGCTGCAGTTTCCAGCAAAGCATTGAACAGACCGGGCTCCGCTTCCGTGTCGTTGTTGAGCACAAACACGTACTCTGCGCCGGTGTCTAGAGCGCGCTTGATGCCGACGTTGTTGCCGCCGGCATAGCCGAGATTGCGCCTGGTCTCGATCACTTCAACCTGCGGATAGCGGGCTCGAATCTCGGCCACCGAGTCATCTGTTGACCCGTTGTCAACCACCAGGACGGAGGGCTGCTCAGGACAGGCTGCAGTGAGGGAGTTGAGGCACCGCAGTGTGTCTGCGCACCCATTCCAGTTCAGCACCACAGTCACCACAGTCGGGTCGGGTGGCGCAGTAGACTCAGGGTTGGGATGGGTCATGGCAGCAGGCGCCCGAGGCGTTCGCGCAGGCGCCAATACAGCGCCTTGAACGGGCTCGCACCGGTGTGTGGGTCTGAGAGGTCCGTGCGTTGCGGGTGCTTGAGCGCGTGGGCGGTTGCCTCAAGGTACGCGCGCCCCCAGCGTTGGTCGGGCTCAAGGTAGGCACCCTCGGCCCATTCGTTCCAGGCGTTGATGAACAGCAGGCGTTCATCGCCCCGGAATTCATCCAGTGTGCGGGCGGCCATGTGTTGCAGCCAGCGCTGATATTCAGATGGCGTAGAGTTGACCAGGATTCGCGCATTGCGCTTGCGCCGGGCGCTGTTGTCCCAGGCCGGGGTTACGCAGTGGAACCGCTTGAACGCAGGGGCTGGTCGCTGCATTTTGCCAGCGGCGACCGCTGGGTACGCGAACACGTCGTTTTCCATTGGTGCGGCTGAGATCAACCGCAGTCGGGCGAGCAACCGATGCAGGCGACTGCGGTAGAGCTTGGCACCCATCTCGCGCCCATCGGGTGCAAACTCGAGTGCTGCGTCGAACCCCACGGATGTGGGATCCACGTCACGTTCGAAATTTTCCACCCGCACCAGGTACAAACCGGGCAGGCCCGCGGCCTGGGCGGCCTCGCGCCAGATCCGCGCGGTCGACGCTGGATCCGGAAGCAGTTCCGTGCGGTAGACCAGCAGCAGGGGCTTGCCATCGACTCGAATGTAGCGGGGATCCTGAAGCGCGGGGAGCAAGGCAGCGATGTGTGCACGGTCGTCAGCCTCGCTGTAGTGTTGCTCCAGCAACACGTCACGGTCCCCTCCGCTCCAAGTGCGGGTCCAGTTCTCGTTGGCCCAGCACAGGCAAAAGGGAAAGTCAGGCTCACCGCTTTCCAGGACTTCGTTGAAAGGTCGCTCCAAAATTCGCCGACCATTGAACCAATAGTGGTAGTAGCAGAACCCGTGGATGCCGTACTCGCGGGCAAGTGCTGCCTGGGCGTCGCGGGTTTCTGGCAGGCGCAGGTCGTAGAACCCGAGGTCTGCGGGCAGCCGAGGCTGGTCGTGGTTGCGAAACCTCGGCAAAGAACGGGTGACATTGGTCCATTCCGTAAATCCCTGTCCCCACCAGCGGTTGTTTTCCGCCACCGGATGAAACTGCGGCAACAGCAAGGCCAGGGCCCGAATCTCGTTGCGAGCGTTTGGTTTCGATTGCGTGGGGGGGTGAGTCAAAACCAGGACTTCCGCTGTTTTGCAAATCGCGCCGCCGCCAGGGCAACGGGGTCAATCGGTGAGTCGGTATGCAGGGCAACCACGTCATAGTGCCAGTTGCTGTCGTGCGCATCTGAGAGGCACAGCTGCGCGAGCTGCTCCACCGCAGGGGCGTCATAGCCTGTCATGGGGTGGCTGAAGTCGCCGTACTTTGAGAACCAGAGAAAACGGTCATAGCCAAGTGCAGTGAGCAGTTCGAAGTGCTCCGTCCAAGAGTTTTCAGTCTGTTTGCAGAAAAAGGGATCCCACTCGAAGATTACTGCAGGATGCCAGGTCTTGAGCAGCTTGCGGCTACCGCCAAGTACCTTGCCGTCAAACCCGTCGACGTCGACCTTAAGTATGTCGACCTGTCCGGTGTTTTCAGGCGATACGATCAGGTCCAAGGGCACCGCGTCTTCCGTCGCTTGCCCCTGGGCACTGGCGGTGCCCGGATGCGTACGCACCAGCGAGGGCACTTGACCGCTTCCGTCCGAAAGCATGTGCTGCACCAAGCGGACCCGAGGGTCGCCCGCTAGGTTCGCGCTCAGGTAGGCGAAAAACCCTGGATCGCCCTCGACACAGACAAATCCGGCGACCTTGTCGCCGCAGTTTGCCTGCAGCAGCCTCACGGTGTCGCCGACACTTGCGCCCACATCCACCAGGTGCACGGGTCGTTGGTGGGCCACATGGGCCTGATGGGTCAGCTCGACCAGGGGGTTGTTCCAGCGCGAAAAACGCCGAGCGTACAGTCCATAGCTGTGGCCGAAATTCACCAGTGTGCGTTGTCCGTGCATGTTGGTGGAAACCGTGGTGCCGTCGAACCGTGCGAGTCCCTGGTGCCACGCCCAGCGCCAGATGCGTCCGCGCACCGGGTGCTGTTGCCATTGATGTCGCTGCAGGCACTGGTTGTACAGCAGCGAAGCCCATTTGTGATCGTGCATGACAGTCCGATGGATTACTGGTGAGTACGCAGGCGCCAGAGGAGCTGGCGGTCCAGGCGTTGGCGAAGGCCGCGAACGGCGTAGCGCACTGGGCCCTGGCGAAAACGCACATAGGCTTCGCGCACCTGCGAGATGGCCTCTGGAGAGAGTTTTGCGGGTTGGCCACGAAACTCGTGTTCGGCCCAAAGGGCCGCGAGTTCGTCCACGAAGCGCGCCTGCTCGGCGCGTTCAAGGTAACTGCGGGCCTGCTGTTTTGCCCGGGCGCCGAGCGCTTCACGCAGGGCTCGGTTGGCGCCGAGCCGCAGCATCCAGGTCGCGGCGTGTTCGATGTCGGGTGCAGCCCAGGTGGCATTGCGCCCGGCGAAGTCCGGCGTGTAGCAGTCAAGTTCACCGTCCACGGTGCGGTGTCTGTAGGTCACCAGTGCGGCGCTTTGGTGGTCCATAAAGGAAAGGTTTCCGGACCAACCGGTGGCGATCACGGGTTTGCCGAGCGCCATGGCTTCAAGCATGCCAAGCCCGAGACCCTCCGCACTGTGCAGCGACACGAAGACATCGCAGTTGGCGTAGAGCGCCAGCACCTCGGGGTAGGGCAGGCGCGCGTCGACCAAGTGGACACCTGGCGCCTGGTTGCACCGGTCGATGACCTGTTGCGCCAGTGGGTGCACCTGTCCGTTGTGGCGGCTGTTGTTCAGCTTGACGACCAGGTTGGCTTCAAGCCCCTGCTCGCGGGCGCGCTCGAAGGCGTGGATGGCAGCGAAGGGATTTTTCCTCCGAGGGTCGCTGGTCGGCTCCACGATGGTGACAAGCAGGGGGGTCTGCTCAGGCAATCCGAAATCGGCGCGGCGAACCGACGCTGCGGGCTCAACCTGCAGCGGGTGGGGGGCGTACACAACCGGCACCTGGTCCAGGTGGTTGCGCAAACTGCTCTCGATGAACCTTGACCCCGCAATGAGCGCATCGAACGTCTGCAGCGCGAGACGCCAGTGCCTCGGGATTTCATCCAGTTCCCACCAAAAAAATCCAACGTTGTAGCGGCTTTCGAACAGTGCTCGGTGCTCAAAGAGCAGTTCTGGTAGGGCGTTGACGGGGAGAATGGCGAGGTTGATGGGGTGCGGCAGTTTATTTGCGTCCTCGCACAGCAAGTCGGCGTACTCGGTGTCGTGTCCGCCGCGGCCGAACCCCGGGTTCATGTCGTAGGCAGATACGGGGATCCCCCGGCTTTTCAGCACCCGGATGAAGTTTCGCGCCGTGACCCCCATTCCGGCGTTGGCGGTAACCATGCCGATGAGATTCACCCCGGGGAGTCGCGGTTCGCTTGGGTTTGGGGTCAGCGGCGGATTCGCAGGGGCCACCGGTCAATCCTGGTCCTGGTCGACTTGGGAGAGGGCCCATTCGGTCGGAAGCGGAACAAAGCCAAACTCCCCGTTGCGGGCCCGGCTCTGCCCGTCGGCGAAACCCACGGTCACTGGGCAGAGATTTTCGGCGTAGTACGCCATGCTCGGTGGACTTCCGTGGGAGACCGCGAGCCGAAATGAATACACCCCGGGAAGAAATGGAAAATGCTGCACGCGCGCGTGCATCCGGTAGTCTCCGGGCTCAAGTGTCCCCGGACTGAATTCGCCTTCGGTGTCGGTGCTCGCCAAGTACAGCAGGTCCGTGGTGTGGACGCCGAGCCCGACGATGAGGTTGTCCGTGGCTGCCCGGATTCGCAGGTCGATCGCGATCCGGGTCGTCCCATCGTAGTCCACCTGATCGGTGGCCACGCCTTCGGCGTCCACCAATTTGACACCGAGAACCTGGATTTGATCGGCGTCGCCTCCGAGTTGGTTGTTGGCACCCTGGCGCGCGACCGATTGTTTGATTTTTTCGTCGCTGCGTTGATAGAACAGGTTGCACACAGTTCGCGCATCGTCGTCAGCCACGACCTGTCCCCTGTCCAGAAGGACGACGCGGCTGCACAGTCGCTCGACTTGCCGCAAGTTATGGCTGACCAAAATCACCGTTTTGCCCTGTCTCTTGATCAGTTCTTCCATTCGGTCAAAGCATTTGCGCTGAAATGCAATGTCACCCACGGCGAGGACCTCATCGACGATGAGGAGGTCGGCATCCATGGACGTCGCGATGGCGAAGCCAAGGCGTACCTGCATGCCCGAGCTGTAGCGCTTCACAGGGGTGTCGATGAACTGTTCGATCTCAGCAAATTCAATGATGCCATCGAGTTGCTCGCGGGTGCGTGCCTTGGGAATTCCGAGGATGGCGCTGTTCAGAAAAATGTTTTCCCGACCAGTGAGTTCTGGGTTGATCCCTGCGCCCACTTCGATCAATGGGGCAACACTGCCATGCACCGACACCGACCCGCTGGTGGGTTGAGTGATGTTGGCCAGGTGTTTCAGGAGAGTGCTCTTGCCCGCGCCGTTCGACCCGATGATGCCGACCACCTCTCCAGAGGAGATGTGCAGGTTGATGTCCTGCAAAGCATAAAACCGCTCGCGCTCCTTCACCGGACGACCGCTGAGTTTTCCAAAGGCTCGGGCCGCGGTTCCACGAATTCCGGCAATCTGTCCGAGCCGGTACTCCTTGTAGAGGTGGTCCACCTCGACAATCGATGACATGGGCTGGAAGTCCTTCAGATGACGTCTGCGAACCAGGCTTCGGCGCGCTTAAAGAAAAGATAGCTGAGCGGTAGCAGCAGCAGGGTCAGCACGAGCCCTGGAGACAAGGTGGACCAGTCCGGTGGCAGTCCTTTCAGAAGAACGCGCTGAAAGTTGTCGATGATGCCCGCCAGGGGGTTGCAGAGGTACAGCGTGTACAAGCGATCCGACCAGTCGCCGGCCGCTTGCTGTACCACGAGCTTCTCGCGCACCAGCGAAAGCGGATAGATGACCGGCGAAGTGTACATCAACAGCGACAGCACGACGGGCAGCATTTGTCCGACGTCGCGGTAGTACACGTTCATCGCGGCGCCGAAAAAACTGACAACCAGCGCTACCAGCATGGTGTAGCCGATGATCAGTGGCACCCAGAGTGCCTGGGCTGTCGGCAGCATCTGGTAATAGACCATCATGGCGGCCAGGATGAGGAAGCTGATCGCGAGTTCTACCGTTTTGGTCACCATGGCGGTCAGCGGAAACACCTCCCGTGGGAAGTAGATCTTTTTGATCAGAGGGGCATTGCCGGTGACGCTGTTGATGCCTTCCGAGGCCGACTCCTGAAAGAAGATCCACGGCAGCAGTGCTGCAAAGGTAAGGATGGGATAGGGCACGTCGCCACTTTCAATGCCGACGAACCCTTTGACGACGGTAAAGATCAGCATGAGCACCACGGGTTTGAGCACCGCCCAGGCAATACCGAGGTACGCTTGCTTGTAGCGCACTGAGATGTTTTTCCACGCCAGTGCACCGATCAACTCTCGGTAGTGGTACAGCCCTTGAATCGATTTGATCATGGCCGGATCTCAGAGTCAGGCCTTGCAGCGGGTCCATGGCCCCAGGCTTCTGGAGGTGTGGCCGTTGAGTTCATTCGGAGAAATCCTTAGTCCCTGCTGTCGGTTGTCTTTCTGGGCATCGTGAGTGCATACCGCACTGCGAGCTTCAATTGGCTGACCGTGGCTCGGAGCCGAAAGGCTTGCCACAGGGCGGCCCAGCCATTTGCCCAGTCGTGTGTGCGCAGTTGATAGGCGCGGGTGAACAGCAGCTGCGATTGGTGGCGCCGCAGCGCCGATTCCCGTCTACGCCACGTTTGCTGTGTGTCGCGTACGGCCTCTAACAGGTTAGCACCTGCGAGAATTTCGTTGTGCACCTGACGGCGCTGAGCCGCTGCGACGGACAGACCCTCGGGCCAGCCGAAATTCTTGCCGTGTATCCGCCAGTGGTTGATGGGGACGCGAGTGACCGCCAGCGCGCACAGCGCCGCGGCTTTCTTGGTCCAGGTGGATTCGCTGAACAGGCTGTGTTCGTCGAACGGGCCGATGACATTCCAGGCGCCACGGCGTGCGGCAGGTCGCTGAAAATCGATGGGTACCCGTGGGATCAGCGCATCGAACAGGCTGTGGTCGAACAGCCAGAGGGGCCCGCTTGGTCGAGGCGGGGCCGCCTGAAAGAGCGCATCCATCGCGGCCTTGCGGCTGGCGGCGGGTCCCTCAGCGTAGGGTCCAAAGGGTTCAACACCCATGAAGATACAGTCCAGGTGCGGGTGTGTGCTGAAGCCCTCGGCGATCACTTCCAGCGCGTCTTCGGTCAGCAGGTCGTCGTCGTCCAGCAACACAATGACTTCACCCTGTGCCGCGCGAATCCCCGCGTTCTTGGCGCTTGGGACCCCCAAGGCAGTTTGGTGGTGGATCAACTGAAGCGGACCTGAAAACGTCCCCTCAATCGCCTGTCGGTCAACGGGGGGGGAGGACCCGTCGTCCACCACAACCAACTCGACGGTGCCGAGTGTCTGGGCAGCAACGCTGGCCACGGCTTCGAGCAGCAGGTCTGCGCGGTTGTGGGTGGGAATGACGACAGAGATCAGCACCGCGATGCCCCGGCTGCTCCCGTCGCATTGTGCAGTGGTGTGCATGGGCCCTGGTGGAGGCTTCGGTGTTGTGGCGTTTGTCTGGGGTGCATCAGTCGAACCAGCGGACCCGAGCTGGCAACTGGGTTTGCGCCAAAGCACCAGCCTTCAGGGCCTGCGCCAGCCGGCGTTCGGCCCGCCATGTGCGGTCCCTGACTTGGTACAGCGTGCCTTTTTCGGTTTGCGCCTGCCCCAAGGGCTGGGAGGCACCCAGCCGCTCCAGGACTTCGGTATAGGCCGTGGCGCTGTCGCGCACGGCGCGCCAGAAGAGTTCCAGTTCAGTGTCGTTCGGGCGCACTTCAGGGCAGACATGGGCGATGAGGTCGCCGGTGTCGATTCCTGCATTGATGAAGTGCAGCGTGCAGCCCACCTGCTCCGGCTCGCCATTGTGCAAGGCCCAGAACGTGCAATCCGCACCGCGGTAGTGGGGCGAGAGACCGCCGTGGAGGTTCACGATCCCCAGCCGGCCGAGGGTGAGCAAGTCGCCTTTGATGAGGGATGTGCCGAACACTGCGATCAGGTCCGGGTCCAGGGCGCGAATGCGTTCAACCAGGTCCGGGTGGTTGATGTGCGGAACACCCACCCGCAAATCGGGCCGGTTAAGTGCCGGAGAGGTATTGGGGAAGAAGAACTCGGCTTCGGCGTTGCCGGTGTAGCGCCGCCGATCGCGCAGCCAGCGCCACGCCTTGCGGCCGAGGCTCGCGGGCTTGAGTTTCTTGCGCAGGGCAGGCCAGTCCAGGGCCGTGCCGGTCTCCTGCACAATGGCCTGGACATCGGCGTGTTCGCACAGCCGATTCGCCACGTACAGGTGGCGCGGCGCCTGACCGCAGAGAATCACCAAACGCAGTTCAGCCATGCTTGCCCCCGGTGCCCTGCAGGCGGTTGTCGAGCATCAGCGCGTCGGCAAAGAACTTGGCCGCCCAGTTGGGAAATTCGAACCGCGAATAGTCTCCCCAGAAGGGTGCGGAACCGGCAATGGCGCCGTCGTCAAAGCGCCCGTCGCCGGTGCGACGTTGGTGGCGCTTGAGGTAGTCGAGCCCGCGGTCGACGGCGTCCTGGAAGGTCTGGTTGGCACGCCGCTCGATCAACCTGGACCAAATGATGCACATCTGAGCCAGCCCGGTCAGGCACACGTAGTTGGCGCGCGGGCGCCATTGGTCATCCAGGGTGCCCGCGAGTGCACCGTTCTGAGGAAGGGCAGCGGCGACCGCGACCGCACTGCGCTCTGCGGCCGAGATCAGGTGGGTATCCTCCAGCAGCAGGCCCGATTCCAGCACTCCACGAATCGCATAGGCGATGGTGTGGGTAAAGGGAACGGCGTCGACTGTGAAGGCGTTGTTCGCGAACCAGCCTGCCGGGTTTTGCTGACTGAGTGCCCAGGCGAGGTTGCGCTTGGCGCCTTCAATCAGGGCGGGCTCTCCGGCCAGTAGTCCAGTTTGCAGCAGTGCCCAGGCGGCTCTGGTGTTGTAGGTGTGCGCAATTCCGTTGTGCACCGAGCGGCGCCAGCAGCCGTCTTCATCCTGCTGCGCGAGCATCCAGCGCCCGGCGCGCACCGCGGCGTCCAGGCAGCCCTGGTGCTGGAGTTGCCGATGGCCATGGTTCAGGCCATGCATGATCTGTCCGGTGTTGAAAATCACCGGTCGGCTGCCCGGCTCGCCGAAGTGGCCGGGGAATGCGCCGTCTGCATGCTGCAGGCTCAGCTCCCAGTCGAGGATTCTGCGCGCCCGCTCAACCAGATTCGGTCGATCGAGTACCTCGGCTGCCTGCAAGAAGGTTTCGACAATGTAGCCACTGGTTTCCGGATAGCTTGGCAGCCAACCGTCTTCGAAACTCCATCCGGCGGATACACCGCCCTCATCGGCGCAGCCCTGACGCACGTCTTGAGCGCGACACAACCAATCGATTGCTGCGATCAAGTGGGGCAGGTGTTGTGGATCTGCCTTGTTGTCGATCTTCAGGGCGCTTTGCGCAATGAGGCCCAAATGCACCGGAGACCAAAGGCGGTAACGCAGCGGAGCCTGTACGATTTTCTTCAGCATAAGGGGCGCGGCTTGTGGCTAAGGAAGTTCAATTCAAGAGGCGCTTGTGGTGGATTCAGCGGTGGGAATGGCCACTTGGCTGACCACGTAGCGGTACTTCCCGGAAGCTTCGGCCTTGATCTGGTCAAGGTAGCAGATTTCCACATCCACTCGTTCGTCCAGGCGCCTGTGGATCTCTGATCGCAGGCGTTGCTCTTGCTCGTGGCGTGCCCGGTTCCAGGTTTCGTTGACCACCAGCTCAACGGTCAGGCGATCGATGTCGTGCTGCAGGATACGGAACTCAGCAACTCCGTCCAGTGCCCTGACCACGTAGATGAGTGCCAGAGCGTGCATGATGGTGCCGTCTCGACGCACAATGAAGTCGGTCTGGCGCCCAGCCACCTCTTCGATCACGTGAAGGCCACGCCCGGCCGAGCAGGGCGCAGACCCCAGCCGCACCATGTCACCGGTGCGGTAGCGAACAAATGGTTGGGCATTGGAGCACAGTCCAGTCATGACAGCTTCTCCGAGTTCACCGTTCGCAACGGGATTTCCCTGCGGGTCCAGCACTTCGAGGACGATGCTTTCACTCATGAGCAGCATTTGCCCCTGTGGAGATTCATGGGCGGTGAAGCCGATGTCTCTACTGCCGAATTCATTGGCGACCGGAGCCTGAAAACACGACTGGATCAAGGAGCGCTGTTGGGGGTCCAAAGGCTCGCCTGTGGTGCAGACCACCTTGAGGTCAGGCAGATGCAGCTGGACGCCGCGGTTCTCTGCGTGCGCTGCGATCAGAGCCAAGCTGCTGGCGTACCCATAGATGCAGTGGGGTCGGTAGCGCCCGATCGCGTCCAGGTACTCGTCCATGGCTGCGACGGACATCTCGAATGCATTGAGGACCAGCTGGTTGAGAGCGCGGTCTCGGAGTTGTTTCACGCGGTCGGTTTTGTTGAGTTCAACCGGTGCACCCCACAGGTATACCTCACGTTCTCCAGGCTGCACGCCCCACCAGCGCCGCGCCCGCATGCGACCCGCGGCATCGGATGCTTGGCGTTGGCGGCCAAAGTAAAAAATCAATGGCTGACCGGACGAGCCGCCAGTGTTGTACTTTTGGCTTCCCCCGGGCACCTCGGGCCAGTGAAGACCTTCACGGTTTTCGTTGGCTTCGGCCTTGGTCATGGTGGGCAGCAGCTTGAGTTGTTCGATGGAAAAGTCGTTGATCGCTCCAGGGTTGGACAACCCAGCCTGTTCGAGCCGGGCTCGATGCCATGGGCAGTGGTGCCAGGCGGTGTCGAGCAGGGCCTGCAATTTTCTGCTTTGCAGGTCCTCGATCTCCTGTCTTGCCCACCACTGACTGGATTCAAGCTCGCGCAAATAGCCGAAAGTCGGCCGCTTCATTGCCCATTCGTGGAGCGGGTAGAACAGGCTGCGCGCAACCAGGGCCTTCATGTCGGGGTCGCCGTGACGAGGCCAACGCCGCCGCGCGACGGGTTGGATCCTCGTTGCCAAGGTGTGGACAGCGGGAGAACGAAAGAAGGCATGCGGTGAGTTCCAAGCGGCTACAAGTGACCGGTCATCGGCGGCCGGGTTGCGTGGCAGCGGGTTCGGTGTGTCTGGGTGTCCCCATAAAAATAGTAGAAGCTCGCGCCCCTCGGCTATAGTTGCATGGCTTTTCAATTATATCTGCAGAGTGTATGCGAGAGATGTCCCCTAGGGTGCCGAGTGGGTTGTTTGTCCGGTGTTTGTCCGCCGATGCGCAGGTGCAAGCGGCGCCAGTTGCTGGCTTTGGCAGCGGTTGGGAACACCAGCAGGTGGGGCCCTTGGCCCTGTGGTCGAAGGCTGGGCTTGGTGACCGCGTCGAGTACCATCAGGATCCAGAAACCGGAATGCTGGCGCTGGTCTTTGGCCGTTGGGAAGTTCCTGGGCGGTCAGCCTCCCTGCAGCGTTGGTTCGCGGCCCATCAACAGGAGCCGAAAGCCGCTTTCAGGGCGCTCAGCGGCCGGTTCATTGCGCTCTTACATGATCCGCGCAGTGCCAGGGTGTGGGTGGCAACGGACCGCTTTGCAACCGTACCGCTGAGCCATCGCACCACGCCCGAGGGGTTGGAGCTCGCGACCGACCCTGGGCTGTTCCCGAGTTCGGGTTCGGTGCCCTTGGCTCTTTGTCCGCAGGCATTGTACGAGTACCTGTACTTTCACATGGTGCCGGCCCCAAGGTCGATCTACGCTGGGGTGTCCAAGCTCGGCCCTGCCCAGCAACTCCGTTGGGAGCAAGGGGCGCAGGAGGCCCAGGTGGAGGGTTATTGGATGCCGCGCTTTGAGGATCAGCCCCATGGGCGTGACCGATCCAATATGGAAGCGGCGCTCAGGTCGCACCTGGCGGAAGCTGTGCGCGCCAGCGCCTCCACTTGCAGCGCCGCTTTTTTGAGTGGTGGGCTTGACAGTTCCACCACCACTGGGCTGCTCGCCCAGGCGCGTGATGGCGACGTGGATGCCTTCTCGGTTGGCTTCGAGGCCGAAGGCTACGACGAGATGCCCTACGCGCGCATCGCTGCGCAGCACTTTGGCGTGCGCCACCACGAACTCTATCTTTCACCTGCCGACGTCGTCCGCCTGGTTCCTGAGGTGGCGGCATGCTACGGCGAGCCGTTTGGCAACTCTTCCGCGGTGCCTACGTTGTTCTGCGCGCAACAGGCCGCAGCGGCGGGCCACGGCGAGTTGATGGCTGGAGACGGAGGCGACGAGTTGTTCGCCGGCAATGAACGCTATGCCACTCAGGCCCTGTTCGAGCACTACGCTCGCTTGCCTCGCGGTGTCCGTGCCCTGGTCGACACCACGGACCGGTGCCTGAGTCCGGTTGCGAGCCATTGGCCGGTAAGCAAGCTGCGCCGGTATGTCGAACAGGCCCGGGTTCCTTTGCCGGACCGGCTGCAGGGCTACAACAATTTTCATATGCAGAGTGCTGCAGCCATTCTGCATCCGGACCTGCTCGGTCAGGTCGACCTGGATGCCCCGCTGAAATTGCTGCGGTCGGTGTATGCAGGTGCGGCTGCACAGACCAGCCTGCAGCGCATGCTGTGGCTGGATTGGAAGCAAACCCTGGCCGACAACGACCTGCGCAAAGTCACCCAAATGACCCAGGCTGCCGGCGTGCGTGTCTGCTATCCGATGTTGGCTGAACCGGTGGTGGAGTTGGCCACCGAGATCCCGCCGCAATGGCTGTTGCCAAAACGGCGATTGCGGGACTTCTACAAGCGCGCCTACGCTGATTTTTTACCCCCAGCGATCCTGACCAAACCCAAGCACGGGTTCGGTTTGCCCTTTGGGGTCTGGCTCCAGACCGACCCGGGCCTTGGTGTCCTCGCCGGGGATGCTCTGGAGGGGCTGAAGGCCCGCAACATCGTGCACCCCGACCACCTTGACCGTTTGCTGAAGCAACACGCCGCGGACCATGCAGCGTATTACGGGGAGCAGATTTGGGTGCTGATGATGTTGGAGCTGTGGCTGCAGGCCCATGGACACAGATAAGCAGGAGGCATCAATGATCCAGTTGGCAGGTCCGAAGCGTCGCATCTCCATGTGGCTGGGCGCGCTCACAATTTGGATCGTCGCTTTGCTTCCGGTGTTCGCTGGCGCGTCGGAACTGGCCGACACAGTCGCCCGCGTCAAGGGGTCGGTGGTTGGCATCGGCACCCACCAGCCGACTGGGCGGCCACCGTCCCGATTGCTGGGAACCGGCTTTGTGGTTGGCAATGGCTTGCAGGTCATCACCAACGCGCATGTGCTGCCTGCCTCGCTGGACACGGAGCGGTTTGAAACGCTGGTTGTGTTCATTGGGTCCGGGGAGTCGCCGACGGCTCGCCCCGTGGAGATCAGGACGGTGGACCGCGACCACGATGTCGCGCTGCTTGGCATCAAGGGGCAGGCGTTGCCGGCGCTGCAGCTCGGCGACTCGGAGCGGGTCAGAGAGGGTGAGCTTTATGCCTTTACCGGCTTTCCGATCGGTGCCGTGCTGGGGCTGTACCCGGCCACGCACCAGGGCCTGATCGCGAGCATTACGCCGGTGGCCATCCCTCAAGTTTCCCTGCGTGGGCTCGACGTGAACATGCTGCGCCGACTCCAGGACCCATACGAAGTGTTCCAGCTCGATGCCACTGCCTACCCGGGCAGTTCGGGCAGCCCTCTGTACCATCCAAAGACCGGTCGGGTGGTGGGCGTGATCAACAAGGTGTTCGTGCAGGGGACCAAGGAGTCCGCACTCGAGCGGCCAAGTGGCATCACCTACGCGATCCCCGTGCGACACGTGCGCCAGCTGCTTGAGGTGGACAGCCCCTAGTCAACCGGCTCGGAATTGAATGGCTGTCGCATGGTGAGCTCGCGGCAGGGGGCAGACCGGGTCCGGAGTGCGCGCTTGTCAGATCAGGTAGCTTGTCAGACCTGGTAATAGTCCCGGTACCAGTCCACGAAGCGCGCGATCCCGGTTTCGATGGGGGTGGCCGGGCGGTAGCCGGTGTCGTTCATCAGGTCGTCCACATTCGCATAGGTGTCGGGCACGTCGCCGGGTTGCATCGGCAGCAGTTCTTTGCTGGCGCGTCGACCGAGGCAGTCTTCCAACACTTCGATGTAGCGCAGCAGCTCGACCGGCCGGTTGCTGCCGATGTTATACAGTCGATAGGGCGCCAGGCTTGTTCCGGGGTCGGGGCTGTCTCCGGACCATGCGGTATTGGGTGTGGCGACCCGGTCGAGGGTGCGAACCACGCCTTCGACGATGTCATCGACATAGGTGAAGTCGCGGCGGTGGTGGCCATGGTTGAACACCTGAATGGGCTCGCCGGCAAGAATCTTTTTGGTGAAGATGAACAGCGCCATGTCGGGCCGTCCCCAGGGCCCGTACACGGTGAAGAAGCGCAGTCCAGTGGTGGGGAGCTGGTACAGGTGGCTGTAGGTGTGGGCCATCAGCTCATTGGCTTTCTTGGTCGCCGCGTACAGGCTGACCGGGTGGTCGACGTTGTCGTGGATGGAGAACGGCATGTCTGTGTTCGCGCCGTATACCGAGCTGCTTGAAGCGTACACAAGGTGTTCAACGTCCGAGTGTCGGGCACCTTCGAGGACGTTGAGAAATCCCACCAGGTTTGCATCAGCGTAGGTGTGCGGATGCGTGATCGAGTAGCGGACCCCAGCCTGGGCCGCGAGGTGAACGATGCGCTGCGGTTGGCAGCGCGCGATCGTTTCCTGCATCGCCTGACGGTCGGCGATGTCGATTTCCGTGAGCTCGAAGCCTGTGCGGCCGGACAAGCGCGCGACCCTGGCCCGTTTCAGGTCCGGGCTGTAGTAGTCGTTCAGGTTGTCGATGCCGAGCACCTGGTCGCCGCGGTCCAACAGGCGCTGGGTGAGCGCCGCTCCGATGAACCCGGCAGCCCCGGTTACGAGAATGCGCATGAAAGAAATGCTCCCTCAGTGGATGGCAGGTTGGCTCACAAGCCGGGTGGGGTCAGAGCCGTGCATCCACCGCCTCCTTGGGCAAGAGTGACTTGACGTCGAACACCACGTGGCTCGGTTTGCCGAGCGCGTGAATGCCGTTGGCGCCGAGGTCCACGAACTGGCGGTGCGCCACGGCGATGATGATGGCGTCGTAGGTTTGCTCCGGACGCTCGGTGTGGACGCGGATCCCGTATTCATGTTCGGCCTGGTCGGGGTCGATCCATGGGTCGTACACATCGACCTGCACGTTGTACCCCTGTAGAGCTTCAATGATGTCGATCACGCGTGTGTTGCGAATGTCAGGGCAATTCTCCTTAAAGGCCAAACCCAGCACCAGGACTTTGGAGTCGACCACCTGGATTCGCTTGCGGGTCATCAGCTTCACGACCCGCTCGGTCACATAGATGCCCATGTTGTCGTTGATGCGCCGACCCGCCAGGATGACCTCGGGGTGGTAGCCGAGTTCTTGGGCCTTGTGGGTCAGGTAGTACGGGTCGACACTGATGCAATGACCGCCGACCAGGCCGGGCTTGAAGGGCAGAAAGTTCCATTTGGTGCCGGCCGCAGCCAGAACGTCCTCGGTGTCGATCTCCAACCGGGCAAAAATCGTAGCCAACTCGTTGATCAGGGCGATGTTCAGATCGCGCTGGGTGTTCTCGATCACCTTGGCGGCTTCGGCGACTTTGATGCTCGCAGCCCGGTGGGTCCCCGCAGTGATGATGCGTGCGTACAGCCGATCGACAAAGTCAGCGGCCTCCGGTGTGGACCCTGAGGTGACTTTCATGATTCCTGGAAGCCGGTGCTGCTTATCGCCGGGATTGATGCGTTCGGGGCTATAGCCGACGAAAAAGTCCCGGTTGAAGGTGAGCCCGGAGCCTTGCTCCAGGAGAGGGACGCAGACCTCTTCGGTGGCTCCCGGGTACACAGTGGACTCGAACACCACCACATTGCCGGGTTTGAGTACCTGCGCGATGGTGGAGGCCGCAGCACGCAACGGTCCCAGGTCGGGCTGGCGGTGCCGGTCGATGGGCGTTGGGACTGTGACGACATACACTGAGCACAGTGACAAGTCTTGCTGGTCGGCTGAGAACCGCAGTCCGGAGTTCAACTGCAGTTCACTGCTGTCGACTTCCAGCGTTCGGTCTTCGCCGCGCCTCAGCTCCTCAACCCGCGAGCGGTCGATGTCGAAACCGAGGGTCGGGAACTGCTTGCCGAATTCAACAGCGAGTGGCAGGCCAACGTACCCGAGGCCGATCACGCCGATCGAACAGCCGTCCAGGTCGAGCATGGGGGAGGTTCCTTGTAACTGTTGCGTCAATGATGCGGAGGCAGACTGGGTCTGTCTCGGGTGTCCACGCCGAATTGATGGACTCACCACTATAATAGAAGGCATTCCTTGCCCTGACCATTCTGAGCCCTGCAGGAGAGACCGGTTCCGTGAGCAGCATTCGCATCGCCAAACACTACATTCATGCGCCCTACCTGTTGCTCGGCGTTGTTGAGGCATTGGTGTTCGTTGGCGCGGTGTTCGTGGGGTCTTTCCTGCGCTTTGGGGAACCGGTTGTGGTCGACGAAGACCTTGCCCCACTGCCATTGCGTGCACTCTTCTTTTCGTTTGTGCTCCTGGTGTCGATGCTTGCGATGGGGGTCTACCAGGTCCGGTATCGGGAAGGGTACGCAGGCATGCTGCTGCGCACGGCCACCAGCTTCATGCTCAGTGGCGTGGCGCTGTCTTTGCTGTTTTATGTGGTGCCGCCGTTGTTTCTGGGGCGCGGGATTCTTGCATTTTCGATCCTGATCGCGCTGGCGGCCATTGCGCTGATCCGCCTGGTCTTCTTCCGCAACCTTTCTGACGACCTGCTCAAGACCCGGGTGCTGGTGCTGGGTGCGGGGCAGCGTGCGGTGAACATTCTGGAGCGCTTACGCCGTCGCGCGGATCGCAAGGGCTTTTCTCTGCAAGGTTTCGTCCCGGTCGAACGGGAGGCCGTTCGGGTGCCGGAAAAGACCTTGCTTCAACCCGAGGGCAGCCTGCTGGATTATGCGCTCTCCGAAGAGGTGGACGAAATCGTATGGGCCGTTGACGACCGGCGCAGCTCCGGCGAAATGGACGACCTGTTTGAATGCAAGATGGCCGGCATCGCGGTGATCGATGTGGCCACGTTTTTCGAGCGCGAAGTCGGGCGTATGGAGCTGGACCTGATCCATCCAAGTGCGCTGATTTTCTCCGATGGGTTCAATCGAAGTCCGCTGCGTTCGTTTTCAAAGCGTGCGTTCGACCTCTGCGCCGCCTCCATGCTGTTGCTGCTGAGTCTGCCCGTGCTGGTGCTTACTCGGATTTGCATTGGCCTTGAGGAAGGCTTCCGCGCCCCGGTGATATATCGGCAAACCCGTGTGGGGTTGGATGACAAGCCGTTCACCGTGTCCAAGTTTCGCAGCATGCGCGTCGATGCCGAGCGTGAGGGCGCGCAGTTTGCCCAGCAGGGAGACAGCCGGGTGACCCGCGTCGGTCAGGTGATTCGCAAGTACCGCATTGATGAGTTGCCCCAGTTGTTGAATATTTTGAAGGGTGATATGAGTTTCGTCGGGCCCCGTCCCGAGCGACCCGAATTTGTCCAGGGATTCGAAGCGCGCATCCCCTTCTACAATGCCCGCCACCGCGTCAAGCCGGGCCTGACCGGCTGGGCCCAGATCAACTACCCCTACGGTGATTCTGAAGAGGACGCACGCCTCAAGCTGCAGTACGACCTGTACTACGTGAAGAACCACAGCTTGATGCTCGACCTTTTGATCCTCATTCGGACGGTCGAAACGATCCTCTTTCAGCAAGGCTCGCGCTGACCGGTCTTGGCTTTCAGTCTGGCCGCAGGGCTTTGTACATCAGGTGGGGCGCGAGCAGGTGGAGCGGCATCCGCAGCCAGTGTCCACGCACATAGAGAAACCGTCGCGCCGAGCGGGTGCCGGATCGGTCCGCAAGCGGATGAACAGGAGCGAGTGCGCGGGTGTAGCAAAACTCCATCCAGGCATCGGCGACTGAATGTGGCGCAAACTGCCGCACAGCGGCGAGTGCGCTGTCGGGCATGGCGGTATCAAAGACCCGTCTGACGTTGGCCACTGCATAGTAGAGGGCGCGGCCGACCCCCCAGTCCTCAGCTCGATCCAGAAGCGCCTGCCACAACTGCTCGTCTTTCGCCTTGTCCAACAGCAGGCGGTGCAGGTCGTACAGATCCCGCAATCCATTGTGCAGCTCACCTTCGTAGAACAGGTGGATGATGCTGTGCAGTATGAGGTCGGACCGGCAGGGGATCCACAATTCGGGCAGTTCCGCTGCACGCTCGGCGCGTTGCCACAGCCCTTCGGCATCGGGGCTGGCCTTGCAGGTGCGCGGCAGCAGCCGGTGGTGTACATCCAGTTGGCTGTGGCGCTTCACATGGGTCAGTGGTGGCAGTTCATGCATCCAGCGGCGGTAGTATCGCTGGTCGTAGGCGTTCACCTGAGTGGACATCCAGCCGGCAATCGCCAGGCGCTTCTCTGTGGTATCCAGGTGTTGTTCCGGCACCAGAATGTCGATGTCGCTCAGCAGCCGGCCGGCGGCGACAGGGTGCCCCTGCGCCGCGTAGGCTGCGCCCTTGAGGGCCATCACCGGAACGCCCATCGGCTCCAAGGCCCCGAGCACCTGCTCCAGCTCCCATCGGATCGAGCGTGCCTGGCGCTCGAGCAGCGCACTCGCGCCGGTGAGGTGGCGCTGGACCCTGGGCGGCGCCGCAATGCCATGTTGCTGCACCAACAACGCCAGCACGCATTGCAGGTTGGCGGCAATGGCCTGGCGCAAGACCGTTTCCCACGCCGGCTCAGACAGGTCCCCTAGGGAAGTGGGGTTGCGCAGGATGTTGGCGAGGTCCTGAGCCTTTGGCGTGGCGCGGCGCATCATTGGTCCAGCAGCTGCTCCAGGCGGGGCAGTGCATCATCGAGCTCGGAGTATTCGAGGCTGTAGTGTGCGCTGGTCTCCACCAGTCCTGAAAGTGCAGTGAACCCGAGACTGCCGAGGAGGTGGTAGTTGAACGCCTGTCCGGCCAGGCCCATCAGTGACTCACCCTTGGCCATTGGAGCAATCTGCGTAGGCGCCCCGCGGCGGTACTGTCGGACTCCACAATGACC
>DHQM01000234.1:0-6549 GCA_002408105.1 Gammaproteobacteria bacterium UBA5338
CCGCGGCCTACCTGAAGCTGGGTGAGGCCCAGGTGTGTGGCGCAGGACTGTCCGGTGCCAAGTACCGTGCCCTGCTGGACCTGGCAGAGCGTGTTCTGAACGGGCAGTTGCCAAGCTTGCGCGCCTGCGCCGACCTCGATGACCAGGCGCTCGAAGCTTGCTTGGTTCAGGTGCGCGGCGTGGGGCCTTGGACCGCGCAGATGTTCCTGATGTTCGCCCTTGGTCGCCCGGATGTGCTTCCCCTGGGTGATCTCGGCGTACGCAAAGGGTTGGGAGTGATGCTTGGCGCAGCGGAACCCTTTCCGAGCGAGGTGTTGCAGGCGGAGGCGGAAGCGTGGCGCCCGTACCGCAGTGTGGTGGCCTGGCATTGCTGGCGGGTGCTCGAAAACCAGCCCAAGCGTTGATGGTCCGGCGCTCCAGGTGTCAGCGCCCTCCCGGCGGCCTGCAGGACTGAAGTCGCAGCCTGCATCAGGTATCATTGCGCACCAATTTTTTTGTTCCGGCCCCTGGCCGCCGCTGAGCGCGGCGTGCCGACCACAGGGCCGTGTCCCGACCACCCCCAAAAAACGCAATGAAGAGGCAGCAGATGACGCAACGGATCGAGATTGGCGGCTTGAAAATCGCCGCTTCCCTCCACGACCTGGTGGTGAACGAAGTGTTACCGGGAACTGGGGTCGAAGCTGCCGAATTTTGGGGCGGATTCGAGCAAATCATCAGCGACTTGACGCCCCGCAACCGTGCACTGCTCAAGAAGCGCGACGAACTGCAAGCCAAGATCGACGCTTGGCACCGCGCGCAAGGTGATCAACCACTGGATGCCGGCGCATACGCTGACTTTCTGCGTGAGATCGGCTACCTGTTGCCCGAGGGCGAGGACTTTCAGGTTTCCACCACCGGAGTTGACCCGGAAATTGCCCAGATTGCCGGTCCCCAGCTGGTGGTGCCGGTGATGAATGCCCGCTATGCCTTAAACGCAGCCAACGCGCGCTGGGGCAGCCTCTACGATGCGCTGTATGGCACCGACGTCATCGATGAGGCCAACGGCCTGGAGAAAGGCCCGGGTTACAACGCCCGGCGCGGTGCCCGGGTGATGGAAATTGCCGGTGAGCTCCTCGATGAGTTCTTTCCCCTGGCTTCGGGTAGCCACCGAGAGGTGAGCGCCTACTGCATCGAAGACACGGATGGCGGCAAGCGGCTGGTGGCCGAGGTTGGCGGAATGAAAGTGGGGCTGCAAAACCCGGCCCAGTTCGCGGGGTACAATGGCGGTGACACGCCGAGTGCGGTCTTGCTGCGCCACAATCAGCTGCACGCGGAATTGCAAATCGACCGTGCAGACTCCGTCGGACAGGACCATCCAGCGGGTGTGAAGGATGTGCTGCTCGAGTCGGCGATCACCACGATTCAAGACTGCGAAGATTCCGTCGCTGCGGTGGACGCTGAAGACAAGACCGCGGTCTACCGCAACTGGCTCGGGTTGATGAAGGGAACCTTGCAGGAGTCATTCAGCAAAGGAGGGCGCACGGTCAACCGCACGCTGAACCCCGATCGGACCTACACCGGGCCGGATGGCTCCGGCGTCAGTCTGCCCGGCCGAAGCTTGATGTTGGTGCGCAATGTGGGCCACCTGATGACCAACAGCGCAATTCTGGATGCCCAGGGAGACGAGGTTTTCGAAGGGCTGATGGATGCGGTGGTCACCTCCGCAATTGCCCTGCACGACCTGAAAGGCTTGAACCAGCTGCGCAACAGCAAGACAGGCAGCCTGTACATCGTCAAACCCAAAATGCATGGCCCCGACGAAGTGGCTTTCACTGTTGAGCTGTTCGGGCGTGTCGAGCAACTGCTCGGGCTCGCCAAGAACACCTTGAAGGTTGGCATCATGGATGAGGAGCGGCGCACAACTGTCAACCTCAAAGCCTGTATCCGCGAAGCCCGCGAGCGGGTGATCTTCATCAACACGGGTTTTCTCGACCGAACCGGTGACGAAATCCACACCTCCATGGAAGCCGGCCCCATGGTGCGCAAAGATGCCATGAAACAGCAGCCGTGGATCAACGCGTACGAGGACTGGAACGTCGACATGGGCCTTGCTTGCGGACTCCGCGGCCGCGCACAGATCGGCAAGGGAATGTGGCCGAAGCCCGACCTGATGGCAGAGATGCTCGAAGCCAAGATCGGTCACCCGCGCGCGGGCGCCAGCTGTGCCTGGGTGCCTTCGCCAACCGCCGCCACGCTGCACGCCATCCACTACCACCGGGTGGACGTTGCGGCACGGCAAGCCGAACTGGCCAACCGCCCGAAGGCCTCTCTGCAGGACATTTTGACCATCCCCTTGATGGGCGATGAGCGCCCGAGTGCCGAGGAAATCCAACAGGAACTGGACAACAACTGCCAGGGCATTCTTGGCTACGTGGTGCGGTGGATCGACCAAGGTGTGGGCTGTTCCAAGGTGCCGGACATCAATGATGTGGGCTTGATGGAAGACCGCGCCACGCTGCGAATCTCGAGCCAACACATCGCCAACTGGCTCTACCATGGCATCTGCTCCGAGGAACAGGTCACCGAGACGCTGAGGCGCATGGCCGCCGTGGTGGACCGGCAAAACCAGGGTGATCCGACATACCGGCCCATGTCGCCGGACTTCGCAGACAGCATTGCGTTTCAGGCAGCCTCGGATCTCGTGTTCCAGGGCCGTGCCCAGCCCAACGGCTACACCGAGCCAGTGCTGCACCGCCGGCGCAACGAGTTGAAGGCGGCCAACTAACTAGCCTCGCTCAAGCCCACGGGCAGGCCGCCCGTTGACACGGCAGGCCTGCCCAGCGGTCGGCTGCACCCAAGGCAACCACACAAGGAAGGAGACCGGCGCATGAAGAAAACTGCATCGCTCGCTGTATGGGCTCTTGCGCTGGCTGTGTTGCTGCCACAGCCAGCAGCTGCCGAGCCGGATTCCCCGGGGGGCTCGTTGGCTGGCCTGGGCCTGGCCCCAGTGGGCGCCGAGTCCTTGGCGCGCCTGCTGCGCATCACGGCGCCCCTGCAACTGGAGGAAGCCCAGGTGCAACACGTTCTGGGCATGTTGCAGGAGCTTGAGGTGCCGCGGGACTGGGGCGCCGCGCAGGGCGACTTCGGCCGGGCCATGGCGGCGATGCGCTTTGGGACTTCGGCGCAGGACACCTTGGAGCGCCATGGCTTCGATTCCCCCGAGGCCTTCCAGCAGGCAGCCTACAACCTATTGTCCGCCTGGAACCTGGAGCAAGAGGGCGGTGTGGCGGTCGCGCGCGAGCGACTCAGCAGCCTCACCGCAGATTTCGCTGAGTTGCGCGAGCTGCTTCCGGAGGGGTTCTACGAAACCTACCGGCCGCAAATCGAGGCAATCGTGCGGATCGTAGAGCGGCTGTTGGCAACGCCTGAACAGAACTTCGATTTGGCCAGAAAGTACTCCGATCGCATTCTGGCCGTGACCCAGTAACCCTCTATGCTGACTTCTTTTGGGTTACTCGCCCAAGTAGCCATAGCGAATTTCCTCCCAGCGGCCGTCGGCCAGCACCTCCAAGAGTGCACGGTTGATGGGTTCGCGCAAGGCGCTGCCGCTCGGTAGGGCAAACGCGTAGTCTTGGCGTTCAAAGACTCCTGGTAGCACCCGCAGCGTGTCGCTGAAACCTTGGTTGATCTCGTACTGCAACAGGGGGGCATCGTAGACTGCTGCCAGGGCCCTACCCTCCGCAACCGCCGTCAAGGCTTGCGCCAAGTCGGTGAAGGCCACAGGTTTGGCGCGTTGACCGCGCAGGTACGCTTCGCTGGCTGAGCCGGACACGGTCGCAACCCGGGCTCCAGCCAGGTCCTCGGGCCCTGTGACCTCGGCTTCCAGCTCGGTGACTGTCAATGAGGTCGCGATTGCGGCGGTGAAGCTGGAAATCAGGATGATGCTGGCGAACATCCACACCAAAGCGACCAGTCGACCACCCAAAGTACGTGGGGACTTGTCCCCATAGCCGACCGTGGTCATGGTAACCGCAGCCCACCAAAACCCTGCGCCCAGCCCTGCGCGGGTGGCGCCTTCGAATTCCTCGTTGTGTCGGTGCTCGAAGTACCACACGAGGCCCCCCACAAGAAACAGCAAGGCAGCCAGACCCAGCACGACGCTGAAGAAGCCCGGGGAAACGAACCGCTTTGCCGTGGCGATCCAGGGGTTGCCGCTGCCTTGCATTGGCACGGCGATGGCGAGCCCCGAGCTGTAGAAAGGGTGGGTAAAATCGATGCGGTGCTCCCGTTCCGCGGTCACCGAGAGCGCGCCCGCCGCCACCGCAACGGTGCCGGTTTCCACCTGGTCCAGGAGGGTTTCGAGCTCCGTGGGTTGGACCCCATAGTCCAGGTCCAGTGCGCGCGCGATTTCTCGCCAGAGGTCGATGGCGATTCCGCTGAGCTCGCCATCTCGGTCAATCACGAAGGGTGGTGCGATCTTGGTTCCGACGGCCAGTGAAGCCGGCGCCTCGGCGGCGCCTGGTGTCGCCGCAAGTGCAATCTGGCTGACGCCAAGCCAGAAACCGATCAAACAAAAACGGTACAGACCCATCCAGGCAGGTCTCCCATTCGCGGCTGAAATAGTGGGCCTGGCGTTCACCTCAAAGTCCCTGCCAGGCGTTCAAGTGGGCGGGTTACCCCGCTGGGTTGTACCCCACAGGGGGCCCGCGCGCCGATGTTCGGTGGGCTCAAGTCGGGATGGGCACTGGGGCACTGCGCGTTGGCAAGGCGAGGGTTGCGCCCCCAGGAGCCGTGGTGACCCGCCCGCCCTCGGTGGCCTTGGTGACGGCGAGTTCGAGCTCCACCAGGCTGTATCCCTGGTCTTGGTGTTTGGCGGTGACCGTGCCTTCGCCGCGCAAGGTTTCTCCGAGCACCGCGTAGTTGCGGTTCTGGTAGTTGAACCTGCGCATCCAGCTCCCGATTCCCGCCCAGTTGCGCACCATCTGAACCAAGACTTCGCCATGAAATGGCGCGTGGATCACGCAGTGTGGATAGCCTTCGTGGCGGGCCCAGTCGAGGTCGAAGTGGATGCGGTGGGCCAGGTGCATGACCGCCGACAATTGGAACAGCTGTGCTGCGCCGATGGTGACTTCCAGGGTTGGAAGGGCATCGCCGACGCGCACGTCTTCCCAGTACAGCGGCTGTAGGGTCTCGGCCATGTTGTGGCTCCAGTCAACGCGAAATGGTGGTGCTGCGCACACGCAGCACCAATTCGCCTTCGCCATCGCGGTAGTCGGTTTCGATGGTGGTGAACACCAAGGGGCCCGTGCGCCCGCTCTTCTCGGTCAGGTCGGCCAGGCGAGACTTGCGCACCAGGGTGTCGCCCGGGCGCATGGGACGAAAATACTCCACTTCTGTGCCACCGCCCATCAGCCGTGGCAACGGCAAGGGCGGGCGCAGCCCCGAGTGCACATCATCATCTTGGGGCAGCCCGTCCTCCCGCAGGCGCCGGGCCGGGACGATCCGGGTGAAGGGCGTGCCAAAAAACAGGGGCGGTGCGCTGATGCCGCCGTACGGGGTGTCGGCAGCCGCTTCGGCATCGAAGTACAGCGGATCTGGGCCAGCAAAGCCGACTGCGTTGGCGTAGTTGTGGATGTCTGCCTCGGTGACGGTGGCCTTGGTTTCAGGGCCTTCTTTGCCAATCCATGCGAGGTGTTCAGGGCGAAGGATGGGGCCCTCGGGTGGTGGACTACTCACGGGTCAATTCCTGTCTGGTGGTGCCGGGCGCGGAGGGTGGGGTTACACGATGCGCGATTCTTTGTTGCCCCAGTACTGGTCTTTGAGCAACCGCTTGTAGAGTTTGCCGGTCGGATGGCGCGGCAGCTCTTCCATGAAGTCAACGGACCTTGGGCACTTGATGTGGGACAGTTGGCCGCGACAGAACTCGATCAGGTGCTCGGCGAGTTCAGGTGAGGCCTCGCTTGGGTCGACGAGCTGTACGACGGCTTTGACTTCTTCGCCGAATTCTTCGTTGGGCACGCCAATGACCGCGCAGTCCGCCACCTGTGGGTGGGTGATGAGCAGGTTCTCGGTTTCCTGGGGGTAAATGTTGACGCCGCCCGAGATGATCATGAACGCCTTGCGGTCGGTCAGGTACAGGTACCCCTCTTCATCGAGGTATCCGACGTCGCCCAAGGTGGTCCAGCCCGCATGCGTTGGGTGCTTGGAGTCCGCCGTCTTGCCCTTGTCGTTGTGGTATTCGAAGGGCATGCCGCCTTCAAAGTACACCGTGCCGGGCTCCCCGGTGGGCAGTTCATTGCCCTCGTCGTCGCAGATGTGGATGGGACCGCCGGCGCTGCGCCCGACCGAGCCGGGGTGGCTGAGCCACTCCTCGGGGGTGATAAAGGTGCTGCCGTTGCCCTCTGAGCCCCCGTAGTACTCGTAGATGATGGGTCCCCACCAGTCGAGCATCTGTTGTTTGATTTGCACCGGGCATGGGGCCGCTGCGTGGATCGCGCAGCGGTGCGACGACAGGTCGTAGCGCTGGCGCACCTCCGGTGGCAGTTTCAGCATGCGCACGAACATGGTCGG
>DHQM01000234.1:6804-7077 GCA_002408105.1 Gammaproteobacteria bacterium UBA5338
ACCCATTGGCTGTGGGTCACCTTGTATTGCTCGATCAGCGCCAGGGCCTGTTCTGGATCGAACTTTTCCATCACCACGATGGTGCCGCCTGCGGCCAGCACGGTTCGGGTGTAGCCAAGTGGGGCCGCATGGTAGAGCGGCGCCGGTGACAAATAGACGGTGTCTGGACCAAATCCGTAGCGGGGAACGAGTGCGGCCATCATCGGGTTGGGCTCGGTGATGGCGGTGCCGGGCAGCGGCTTGAGGATGCCCTTCGGCCGGCCGGTCGTGCCG
>DHQM01000234.1:7291-8744 GCA_002408105.1 Gammaproteobacteria bacterium UBA5338
TCGGCCGGCCGGTCGTGCCGGATGAATACAGCATCTCGGAGCCGGCGGTTTCGTCGCTGATCCGGTCGGTCGACTGTTGGTCCACAATGGCTTCAAAGTGCTCATACCCGGCAACAGCGCCCCCGAGTACAAAGCGCTCGGACACCCCTGGCATCAACTCCCTGAGTTCGCTTGCCACATCGGCTTTGGCTGTGCTGGTGATGAACGCCTTCGCCATGCAGTCATCGACGATGTACGCCACTTCCGGTGCCGTCAGTCGCGAGCTGATGGGTGTGAAGTACAGGCCTGCCCGGTGGGCGCCAAAGGCGATGATGTGGAACCAAGGGTGGTTTTCGAGAAAAATTGCGATGTGGTCGCCAGGTGCAAGACCCCGCGCCCGGAGTAGCTGGGACACCTGAATCGACCGGGTTTCCAGTTCTTGAAAAGAAATGGTCTGGCCGCTGTTGGCCATGATGACGGCGGGTTTCTGTGGGGTTCTTGCAGCCTGAAGGGACGGGTGCATGGTGGCTCCTGGCGTTGTTGTTATGGTTGTTCGCGAGGCAGTGCAGCAGCAGGGCGCGCTGCAGCGCGCCCTTGTGGCCATGATTTTCAGCGCCGGCCGGTAAGGCGTCAACCACAAGGGCGTCTGACATCAGGCATTGAGGTATCATTGTGGTTGTTTTGCTGGTCCACCCATACGTCGTTCTTCACCCGGATTTGCGCCCATGACCGCTCCTTTGGAGTCCGCTACCAAGTACCCACATGCTGTGGAAGTCACCCGCGAGAACTTTACCGAGGTGGTGGTAGAGGGCTCGCGGAGTCAGCCGGTATTGGTGGATTTTTGGGCCGACTGGTGTGCCCCATGCAAGGTGTTGATGCCCATCTTGGAGCAGTTGGCGCAAGAATATGCTGGCACTTTTGTGCTGGCCAAGGTCAATGCCGACGAACAGCCCGAGGTGGCTGCGCAGTTCGGGGTCCGCAGTCTGCCCACAGTGGTCCTGATCAAAGACAGCCAGGTGGTCGACCATTTCATGGGGGCGCAGCCGGAGTCGGAGGTGCGGGCCTTGCTGGACCGGCACATCCCCAAGAGTGCCAATGGCTGTTTGGCGCAGGCGCGCCAGGCCGTGGCGGCGGGTGATGTGCCGGCAGCTTTGTCGCGCATGGCTGAAGCCCACCAGCTCGCGCCCGACCGCAGCGATGTTGCGCTGGAATACGCAGTGCTACTGGCTGGTTCCGGCCAGGTTGAGGAGGCACTTGCCCTGGTCGAAGCCCTGCCCGAAGCCTTGCAGACCGACCCCAAGGCACGCGGTATCTTGGCCATCCGGACCTATGCCGAACGTGCCGCCGGGCTTGAGGATGCCGGGGCCCTTGAAGCGCGCATCCAGAACAACCCAAAGGACCTGGAAGCGCGCTATCAGCGGGCGGTTCGGGCGATTGCTGCCCAGGAGTACGAGAAGGCCATGGCGCAATTGCT
>DHQM01000234.1:8923-9354 GCA_002408105.1 Gammaproteobacteria bacterium UBA5338
ATGGCGCAATTGCTTGCCATTGTTGAGGCTGACCGCGCCTTTCAGGATGAGGTTGGCCGCACCACGCTGGTGGAGCTGTTCCAAATGTTGGGCGGCGCCAACCCTTTGGTGCGAGAGTACCGCCGCAAATTGGCCCGAGCGCTAAACTGAGGTGGGCGGGTCGAGGCCTGCTACTGCCCCCGCTCGCTGATCGGAAACTCACCGCCGCGGAGCAACTGTTCGATGGTGGCCAACTCGACCGGCCGGCTGAACAGAAAGCCCTGGGCTTCATCACAGCTGAGGTCGCGCAGGTAAGTCAGCTGATTTTCCTCTTCGACGCCCTCTGCCACCACGCACATGCTGAGGTTGTGTCCCATTGAGACGATGGTGGACACAATCGCGGCATTGTTTCGGTCACTGAGTAGGTTGTGCACGAACGACTTGTCGATCTT
>DHQM01000234.1:9596-29653 GCA_002408105.1 Gammaproteobacteria bacterium UBA5338
CGAACGACTTGTCGATCTTCAGCTTTCCGATCGGGAATCGGCTCAGGTAGTTCAGGGAAGAATATCCGGTGCCGAAGTCATCGATGGCGATTTCCACCCCCAGTGCACTCAACTCGGTGAGCACGCGTTGGGTATAGGCAGCGTTTTCCATCAGGACCGTTTCAGTCAGCTCGAGTTCGAGGCGTTCTGCTGGAAAGCCGTGCGTTCTCAGCAAGTTTGAAACCTGACCCACCAGCCCGTCACGCAACAACTGCCGCCCTGATAGGTTGATGGCAAGTTTGAGGCCGGCACGCGTTGCCGTTTCGCAGCCCTGCACGTCCTGGATCCCCTGGCGGAGAACCCACTCCCCAATTGGAACGATCAATCCGGTTTCCTCGGCGATCGGGATGAACAGGTCCGGCCGAATCAGCCCTTGCTCGGGATGCTGCCACCGCAACAGGGCCTCAATGCCAGTCATTCTTCGCGTGAAGACATCAACCTGGGGCTGGTACAGGAGAAACAGCTGGTTGCGCTCCAATGCCTTGCGCAGATCGGCCTCCAGTGCGAGGCGACGACTGAAAGAGGCGCCAAAGTCTGGCGCATAAAACTGGTAGGTGTTGCGGCCGGTGTCCTTTGCGCGGTAGAGCGCAGCTTCAGCGTGTTTCGTCAGTACTTCTGCGTCGCGCCCGTCTGCTGGATACAGGGCAATGCCGATGCTTGGGGTCACGAACAGTTCATGGCCATCCACCACGAACGGCTCAGAAAAACAGTCGAGAATCTTCCCGACCACCCGCTCGACTGACTGGCCTTGGGTCAGTCCTTGCATGATGATGCTGAATTCATCGTCACCGATGCGAGCGACTGTATCACTCTCCCTGGTGGTGGTGTGCAACAGTTCTGCCACCAGGGCCAGAACTTGATCTCCGATGGTATGGCCAAGGGTATCGTTGATGTTTTTGAACCGGTCCAGGTCGAGCATCAGAAGCGCCAGTTGCTCTTCTCGGCGTCCGGCGTTTGCGATGGCCATGTTGAGGCGGTCGCGAAACAGCTCTCGGTTGGGCAGTTCGGTCAATGAATCGTAGTACGCCAAGTGGTGCAGGCGCAGCTGCACGTCGTTGTGTTCCTGCACCGGGCTGAAGAGGGCAACCCATCCGGACGCGGCGCCTGCCGCGTCCGAGACCACGGATGCACGCATCCAGGTCGGGAAACTGTCACCGTTGTGCTTGCGCAGCCAGGCTTCGCCCTGCCATTCGCCATCGCGCTGCAGGGCGGCAGAAATTTCCTCGACTTGGCGCGCGTGGTGCAGCGTTGAGTAGATCTGCAGCGAAGGCTGGCCCACCAGGTCATCGCGGTTGACCCCCAGGTCCTCGGCCAGTCGCTGGTTGATGGACACGATGTGGAAGTCGGCGTCGGTCACCATCAGGCCATCGGGCAATTGCTGCATGCCATCCGCTTGGGCCTGCAACTGTAGGAGCTGGGTTTGGCGCCCGGTAAAGTCTTCGCTGCTGCCCTCCAGTGCCTCGATGCGCCCGTCGGCTGCCCGAATGGCCTGCCCACGTGCTCTGACCCAGCGCCCGTCTTGACCACGCAGGCGAAAGCACAGGTCCAGTTCGGTGGTGGCGCCGCGAGCGCAGGCGTCGATCTGGTGCTGTACCAGTGTCTGGTCTGATTCGCGCACCATTCGGACGAGAGCGCGCAGGCTCTTGGGTCCGGCACATGGGCTGGCCGATTCCGAATTGGACGTACTGCAGTGGTAATGAATCTCGCCGGAAGGCAAGTCGATGCGCCAGTTGTCGCCCACCGCGGTGCTGAGCGTGCGGGAGTCAGTGCGACCTGCGGGTGTCCGCTGGCGCCAATACAGCAGGAGCATTGCAAGGCAGCCGCCGAGCACCCCGCCGCCGATGAATTCGATCATGGCATGGGGGTCCATGGGGCGGCCGGAGCGGCATGGCGCCACTGCCCGGCCCCAGAGGAGGGCGCGAACAAAAAATCCGGCGAGTGCGCGGTGACCTCGGGGGTTGCGCAGTGAAGAAACGTCGCTCTGCTCAAAGACAAGGTCGCCAGCGTAAGTCGATTTCAAAGCAGGGGGCCGGCCGCTTCCCGGCCGCTCGATCCTGACACTGAATCAAGTGTAGCAATGCCGCCAAAATTCGCTGTGCGGCGCCAGCGAAGTTGGACGTCAGGGCTCAGGAGTCAGCGGGGTTCCGTCGCCCTTCGCCTCAGCCACCGGGCGTTTGCGCAGCTTGCGTTGGAGGGTGCGCCTATGCATCCCGAGCTGACGCGCTGTTCTGGAGACATTGCCGCCGTTGGCGTCCAGGGCACGTTGGATGTATTCCCATTCCAGCCGGCGCACCGGCAGTGATTGGGGTGGTGCCACTGGGGCGTCGGGCAGTTCGGCCGGGGTCGCCAGCGCGTGCAGGATTTCACTCAGGGTGGCGGGCTTGGCGAGGTAATTGTCGGCGCCCGCCTTGATGGCTTTGACCGTCGAGGCGATGCTCGCGTAGCCGGTCAACACCAGCATGCGGCAGTTCACGAAGCGGGTGCGGATCTCTGGCACCAGCGGCAGGGCGCTTTGGTCCTGGACCATAAGGTCGAGCACTGCGGCGTCCAGTGCTGTGCTGGTTCGGATCCAGCCGGTGGCGGTCACAAGGTCGGCAAACGCATGCACCTGGTAACCACGGGTGGAAAGGCCACGCTCAAGCTGGCGCCGCAGGGCATCATCGTCTTCCAGCAACAGCAGCCGCTGTACTGGAGCACTCATGGCGATTGCGGCAGCCGGATTCTGACCTCTGTGCCACCGTTGTCTGCCGCGATTGCCGCCAGGGAGCCGCCGACCCGTTCGATGGCGGCGTTGGCCAGAAACAGGCCGAGCCCGAGCCCATCCGGGTCGACCGCGGGCGCGTCCAGGTGGTCCATGACCTTGGGGCAGATGCCGCGGCCATCGTCTCGGACGGTCAGGGTCAGCGCCTGTTGTTCACTTGCGACGTGCACCCAGATGCGCTTGTCGGCTGCTCGGGCGCCGTTGTCGAGCACATTGAGCAGCGCGTGGCGCAGCGCCGGGTCTGAGGTTAGGGCCAGGGTGGCCGTACCCTGAGACAGGCCGCTCACTTCCACCTGTTTTTCCGGGTGCAGCAGCCGTATGGTGGTGACCATTTCCTGGAGCCATTCGTCGAGCGGCAGGGGGTTCTCGGCCGGTTCGGCCAATGGGCGAAGACGGGCCAGTTCTTCGCGGCACCGATGCACCTGGGCTTGGAGCAGCGGCAGGGCTTCGGTCCAGTTGCGCTCGACCGATTGGGTGTCTCCCAGCTCTTCAAGTGTGAGCGCCAAGGTGGTCAGCGGCGTGCCCAGGGCGTGTGCGGTGTTGGCAGCAAGCCCGCCCAGGGCCACCAGTTGTTCATCGCGCAGGCGTGCTTCCCGGAGCTCGGCCAGGCGCCGGTCGCGGTCCCGGATGCCCTGTGCCAAGCGCGCCACCACAGTCACCAGCAACAGCGCGCTGAGGACGAAGGTCAGCCACATGCCCTGCAAATGCTGATAAAAACCCGCAGCGTGTGGGTGTGTCGGGGTCGATGTGGCGATCAGCAGGCTGTAAGCCCCCACCGCCAGCACCGCCAATGCGGCCATTGCTGACAGTGGCAGCGCGGTTGCTGCGGCGGCGAGCACCACCAGGTACAGCGAGATCAGCGGGTTGGCGCCACCGCCTGAGAGCGCAAACATGCCGGTCAGCAGGGCCAGGTCGAACGCCAGCTGTCCGCTGAGCTCCATGGTGCCGTGCGCTTCGGCGCATCGCAGCCGCCAGGCCCCGAGCGCAAGCCCCGCAGCCCCCAGCGCGATCAGGATGAGCAGGGCGCCATAGTCGAGGTGGAGTTGCCACCGGAGTCCTGCGAAGGCCAGGCCACAGGCTGCGATGCTGAGATAACTCGCGCGCAACCAGAGCACCCGGGCAAGCGGGGGCGCCTGGGGTCTGGCTGGGGTGGCCGAGGCAGGAGGGGCAAGGGTCGCACTCATGGCGCCATTGTAGCCGGTTGCAGCGCCGATCAGCCCGGGGGTGCGACAGGGCGGCGCACCCCCGGACCCTTGCGGTTCAACTGAGGGTGGTGAGTGCTTCGCGGCTGAAGGGCTCCAGCGCGTCCCACTGCCCTGCATGCACCTTCGCGGCCCAGCGTGGATCGACCAGCAGGGCGCGCCCCACGGCGACCAGGTCAAACTCTTGCTGGTCCAGCCGCTGAATCAATTCGCTGATGTCTGCGGTGCCGGCGCTGTTGCCCATGAACGACGAGATGAACTCATCATCCAGCCCGACGCTGCCGACTGTGATTGCGGGGCGCCCCGTCACGGACCGGGTCCAACCGGCGAGGTTCAGGTCGGAGCCTTCGAACTCCGGCTCCCAAAATCTTCGGGTGCTGGCGTGAAACATGTCGACCCCGGCGTCCATTAGAGGCGTGAGAAAGGCGCGCAACTCGTCGGGGTCGTGCACCAGCTTGGCGTCATAGTCCTGCTGCTTCCACTGAGAGAAGCGCAAGATGATGGGAAAGTCTTCACCGACCGCGGCGCGGCATGCGCGCACGATGTCTGCGGCAAAGCGGGTGCGGCGCACCAGGTCGCCACCGTATTCGTCGTCGCGCTGGTTGGTGCCGGCCCAGAAGAACTGGTCGATCAGGTAGCCGTGGGCGCCGTGAATCTCGATCGCGTCGAACCCGAGCGCCTTGGCGTGCCCTGCGGCGGCGGCGAACTCGGCGACCACGGTCTCGATCTGTGCCGTGGTCATGGGAGCCGCGACCTCAAGTCCAGGTTTGGCGAGCCCCGAGGGTGAGAGCACCGGCGCATCGGGGTCTGGCCCTGTGCCGGCTTTGCGGGCGCTGCCCTGGTGCCAGAGCTGGGGCGCAATCTTGCCGCCCGCGCCGTGCACCGCCTCGACCACTGCGCGCCAGCCATCCAGCGCGCTCTGGGTGCAAAAGTTGGGGATGGCGGCGTCATTGGTGGCAGAGGCGTAATCGACGGTGGTGCCCTCCGTGAGTATGAGCCCAACCTCCGCTTCCGCGCGGCGCCGGTAGTAGCCGGCCACAGCGGCCGTGGGGATGCCGTTCGGCGACTGGCTGCGGGTCATGGGCGCCATCAGGATGCGGTTTTTCAGCTGCAACTTGGGGTGGTCGAAGGGTTGGAACAGGGGTGTGACATCGCACTGCATGGGGTACCTCGGCTGGCATGTGGGACCTGAAGCTGGGCGAGAGTGTGCCTGTAACCTTGGGTTTTGGCCACGGAACGCGCCGACCTAAGTCAGGCAAGCGGTTGGAGGCACGCGTCCGCAGGCCGTTTGGGGAACACATCTGCGGGCAGGGCGGACTCGGGCGAGGCGTTGACCACTTCGATGCACCGGTCCGCAAGCACCTGAGCGGCGAAGGCAAAGTGGGGCCGAATGCAGGTTTCAAAGTCCTGGGCCAGCATCGATTTCTCTTGCTGGTTTGGCCCCTCGTAGTAACGCTGCCCGCCGTTCAGGTCGAGTCCGAACAGGACGACGCGACGCGGCGACTGGGCGGCGGCAATCTGCAGCGCAATGTAGGCGACGGTGCAGGAGGGAAAAAAGCCAAGGTCCGAGCGCAGGGAGAAGACAACCTCACGACCGAGGCGGTGAAACCCCTCTGCAGCGGGGCGGTTCCACCAATGTGCGCTGGCGTGGTAAGGGCGCTTCAGGTTGTCGAAGAGGTACAGCGGCTTGGCCGCAAGCAGTTGCGGTTGGGTTTGCATCAACCGGTACAGCACCCGGTGGTCGCATGCCAGTGCCTTTGAGGCCTTGAGCCCAGCGGCAAACCGTTCCGGCTGACGGCGCACAAAACCGACGTCAGAGACCAGGTAGAGGTCCGCTTGCAGTCCGGTATCGGCCAACACCTGAAATGAGCCGTTCACGGTGATCAAGGGCTGTGTACACAGGCGCTCTGGGTGCTCGATTCGGGCCGCGGAGGGCCCGGATAGCAGGATGTGTACCCCCTCACAGCCGGGACGCCAGTTTGCCAGTTGCCGGGCTTCGAGCGTCAGCCCACATCCGCGCACCACCCAACCCTGCGCGGTTTGCTGAGCCCTGTACCCCCAGCCATAGTGGCGCCAGTGCCAGCGCGCGGGACCACGCCACAGCAGGCCAGCGCGGTACAGCAGATCCTGCGGTTTCATGGGCGGTGAAGCACCGAGGGCGTGCGGAGGGCGTCGGCAGCCACTGCCGACAAAGCGTGCTCGACCAGGTGGCGGCTGCGCAGGGACTCCGGCCAGGGCTCGGCCGGTCGGGCCACAAAGGCGGCCAACTCCTCGGCCGAAGGCAGTGCGTCGATGCACAGCACCTGCGAGGGGCAGGCGCTGGCGAGTTCGACGGCCCCCGGCGAATCGCTCAGCAGTTTTTTGCCGTACACCATTGCCTCCACAGGACGCATCGTGAGCCCCGTCTGTCCAGGTTGCACCAGGTCCACCACCACGGTGCAACCTTGCAGGCGTTCGAGGTAGGCCCGATAGGTCACCGGCGTGCCGCGTGCAGGCAGCTCGAAATCCACGCTCAATCCGGCTGCGCCAGCGAGCCCGCGGAGCCGATCGAAGGTGGCGCCTCGGCCTTTGTCCCGGCCGACAAAGAACAGGTCTGTGGACGCTCCAGCCACAGGGGGTGCTGACCACTGGCGGACAAACTGGGTGTAGGCTGTAAAGCCATGCCGTTCACAGTCGTCGGGGTCAAAAGACCAGACCCGCATGCCACGGCGGTGCAGCCCGGCCAGCAGGCGGTGGCGGTGCAGATCGGCGGCCATCAGGTCCCGCGCCAGAACGCCGCCGCAAAAGGTCGTCTCGAGGCCTTCGAGCATGTCCAGCACCCGCAGGTTGTCTTGAAACAGCACCACAGAACCTGGGGCCAGTTGGTTGAGCCAGTTGCCCAGTCCCGTGGCGTAGTGGCGCTGTCGCCTGCGCCGGCGCAGCGTCCGCAGAGGACCTCTGGGTTCCAGGTGCTGCTTGAGGTTGATCGGCAGACAGCGCAGCCCCCCAATGGCCGGCACATTGAAGGTGAAGGCCTCGTAATCCGGCCAATGGCCCACCAGATAAAGGCCTGGGTCCGGGGGTGTGGGCCAGGCTCCCTGGCCTAGGCGCACGGGGAACCGCTGCGGACCCGGACGCCAAACTGGCGAAACCACAGGTCCCGGTAGGCGCCGAAGGTCACCAGGGTGACTGCCAGGAGAAGGATGCGCTTGAAAGTGAGCCGCATTTTTAGCGGGTTCAGCATCCGAAACTGTTCGATGCAAAAGCCGGCGTCCTGTAACGACCGTTTCAGGCTGTGGGCGGTGAAAAAACGCAGGTGGGTGCGGTCGAGCACCCCGGAGTCCCGATAGCGAAAGTCACGAAACACCAGCAGTTCCCAGAGTACCGGGAAGTACCGAATGTTCGGGATCGACGCGATCAGTACCCCAGCGGGGGCCAAGTAGGTCTGGATATCGTGCAGGAAGGCGTCGTGGTCGGGCATGTGCTCGATGACATCGTTGCAGATGATGAGGTCAAAATGGCCTGTCGGCAGCTGCGCCTTGGCGGCGAAGTAGTCGCACACAAGCACCCGGTCCAGGCGGCTTTGCGCTCTGGCCGCAGCTTCAGCGTCGGGCTCAATGCCCCAGCGTTCAGCGGTTTTGTCGAGGCCGGCGCTGAACAGGCCTTCCCCGCAGCCGATCTCCAGCACCTTGGTGTAGCGCTGTGGCAGCAGGGGCAGCATGTCGGCACGTGGCTGGCGAAAATAGATGTCTTCGGACATGGGCAGGTGGTCGGTCCTGGAAATCGGTGTGGGAAAGGCTGCCATTTAAGCAGTTTTTGTACGCCGGTTCCCGGGTTCGGTTAGCATGCGGGCTCGAAGATTCACCTTTTGTTGAGGCACTGGCATGGGTTTTTATGCAGACTGGGTTCTGCCTGGGCTATTGGACAAAGCCTGCGCCAATCCGCAGATCATGGCGCTGCGGCGCCAGGTGGTGCCACAAGCGAGCGGCCGGGTGCTGGAGGTTGGCATGGGCTCGGCCATCAACGTTGCACTCTATGACCCCGAGAAGGTGGTTTCGGTGTGGGGGCTCGAGCCCTCCGCGGGCATGCGCCGCCGCGCAGAGAAAAACCTGGCCAAAGCCCAGGTGCCGGTCGATTGGCTGGACTTGCCGGGAGAGGCCATTCCGCTGGAAGACAACAGCGTCGACACCCTGCTGCTCACCTTTACCCTCTGCACCATCCCCGACTGGCAGCGGGCGCTTGCGCAGATGCACCGCGTGTTGAAGCCAGGCGCGCGTCTGTTGTTCTGTGAGCACGGCCGCGCCCCTGACCCCAAGGTCGCGCGCTGGCAGAGCCGCATCAACCCGCTGTGGCGGCGTGTCGCCGGTGGCTGCAACCTCAATCGACCCATCGTGGAGTGCCTGGAGTCGGAGGGGTTTGTGCTCGGGGAGCACAGCAGCCGCTACGTGGAGGAGTTGCCGAGGATTGCTGGCTACATCTCAATGGGTGAGGCACGCGCCGACAAATGAGTGCGGTTGGTCAGGTTGTTCGGTAGCGGTAGACCCCGTCCGGGTCGGTGAAGCGTTCTACGGCGCCTTGACGCATCAGCAGGTGCAGGTGGGCGAGGGTTTCGCCCAGGGCCAGCATGATGTCGAACCCCGAAAGGTTGCGGTGGGAAAACATGGCCTGGGCCGCCTCGGTGGCGACCATCGGCTCGCCGCAGGCTCGAAGCAGCAGGTCACAGCGCTCTTCGTGGTGCAGCTTGAGTTGGGTCACTCGGAAATGCAGTTGGCGGTAGGGCAGTTCGTGGGCGGGCAACACCAAGCAGTCCGGTGGCAGGGCGTAAAACGCGTCGAGCGAGTGGAGAAACAGACCGAGTGGGTTGCCGTTGGGTTCCTCTGCCGTCACCCCGATGGTGGGTGTGATGTTGGGCAACACCTGGTCGCCTCCGATCAGCAGATTCAACTCTTCGCAATAGAAGCACGCGTGCTCGGGGGAGTGGCCCCGACCAATCAGCACCTGCCATTCCCGGCCCCCAATGGTCAGGGTATCGGCGCCGACCAGGCGCTCATAGGCTGTTGGCAAAGGGCCCACCATGCGCTGGAAATACCCCTGCATGCGGGTCATTCGCCGGATCCGGCTGCTCGGCAGGCCCAGGCGCTTGAAGTGCGCTGCCATGGCCTCCTGGCTTACGCCGCCGTTCCGGGCCTGCCCCAGGTTGGCTTGCATCCACTCGCCCTGGGTAATCCAGAACGGTGCCTGCCAGTGCTCACAGAGCCAGCCCGCCGCGCCGATGTGGTCCGGGTGGCAGTGGGTGGCCAGCACACGCGTGACCGGACGCCCGCCTAGGTGTTGGTCTAGGATCGATTGCCAGGCACCGCGGGTGGTGTCGTCGTGGATGCCGGTGTCAACAATGGCGCAGCCATCGCCGTCGTCAAGCACCCACAGGTTGATGTGGTTGAGGCTGAAGGGCAGTGGCATGCGCAGCCACTGAACCCCAGGGCAAACCGGAACCAGCTCGCCGGTCGCCGGCCCCTGCGGGAAGGGAAAATTCAAGTCTGCCTGCATGTCCTTTGCCTCACAGGGCGCTGTTGTCAGGGCCGCGAGGCTACCACAGGTAACTGAGATCAGCGGTCCTGCACCGGGACCGCTGGGGATTCGGCGTCGTTGCCTTGCTGCGCGGCGTCCGCCCGCACCTCGTACCACATCGCGTTGAGGATGCCGAATGTGACGGCCAATCCCAGGCCAAGAATCCAGCTGAAGTACCACATTGGGAAGGCTCCATGGTGGGTTCGACCCGACTGCTGGGGCCGGTAGCTCTGACTCAGTAGTGGCTGTCGTGGCCCTTCAGGGCCTCCAAGCTGACCTTTCCGCGCAGCACACGAAAGACCCAGGCGGTGTAGAGCAGTACCACAGGCATGAAGACCGCCACCGCGATCAGCATGACTTCCAGGGTCAAGCGGCTGCTGGACGCGTCCCACACCGTGAGGCTGGCGGCCGGGTCCAGGGATGACGGCAGCAGGGCAGGAAACAACGCCACTCCCGCGGTGAGGATCACCGCCGTGACCACCAGGCTCGTGGCTGCAAGGGCACTGCGGTCGCGCTGCTGGCGACTGCACAGCCAAGCGCCCAAACAACCCAAACAGCTGGCGGCGGGAATGGCCCAGAGCACCGGGGTTGCGCGGAAGTTGTCGAGCCAGGCCCCTGCCACCCACTCGGCCGACTTGCGCAGTGGCTCGGACGGACCGGCTGGGTCGAAGCCCGCAACGCGCAGGCCCGGCATGTCGGCCATCAACCAGAGCCCAGCCACCAGCAGTCCGGTAAGGGTCGTAACCGCGGTACAGGCGATCGCACGGCGTGCTCGATTCGCCAGAGGTGGCGTGGTTTTCACGGCTGCCCAAGCCGCCCCGTGCAGGGCGAGCATGGAGAGGCTCACCAGCCCGCAGAGCAGCGCGAACGGGTGCAGCAGCCCAAAAAATCCTTGCTCGAAACTCAGCCGCGCCATGGGGTCGAGGGAGAACCCGATGCCGAGAAACAGGTTGCCAAAGGCCACTCCGAACAGCAGCGCGGGCACAGCGCCTCCAATGAACAGAGCCCAGTCCCACAACGCGCGCCAACCTGGGTGGGTCAGCTTGTCGCGGAAATTAAAACCAACCGGGCGCAGAATCAGCGCCAGCAGCAGCAACAACATCGCAAAGTAAAAGCCAGAAAATGCGGCGGCGTAAAGCAGCGGCCAGGCAGCAAACACCGCCCCGGCCCCGAGGATCAGCCACACTTGGTTGCCTTCCCAGACGGGCTCAATGGCCTCGAGCAGGGCGCGGCGTTCCAGGTCGTCGCGGCCTAGGAAGCGGTAGAGCGTGCCAACGCCCAGGTCAAATCCATCGGTGAGCGCGAACCCGATGAGCAACACGCCCAGCAGCAGCCACCAGATGAAGCGGAGTGTTTCGTAGTCGAGCATCCTCCTTGTCTCCCGCGTCAGTGGGCAGAGCCGCCCTGGCGTTGGGGTACGGGCCAGTACCCTAGGCCCTCCGGCCCGCGGCGCACCATGCGCACCATCAGATACACGTCCACCGCGGCCAGGGCGCTGTAAAACAGCACGAACCCGATCAGTGATAGAGCCACGTGGCCCGCAGACACCGAGGAGACCCCCAGAAACGTCGGCAAAATGCCCTCGATGGCCCAGGGCTGGCGTCCGTATTCGGCCACGATCCAGCCGAGTTCAGCGGCGATCCAGGGCAGGGGCAGGGCGGCGAAGGCCAGCCACAGGAAGCGGCGCCCATTGGCCAGACGGCCGGTTGAGGCGCGGTAGAACGCGTAGGCGAACAGCCCAATGAAAAAGAACCCAAGCCCGACCATGGCGCGAAACGCCCAAAACAACACAGGCACGTTCGGCACCGTGGACCAGGCGGCGGCGTCGATGTCGGCTTCGCTGGCAGCGGCCGGATCCTCCACATAGCGCAACAGCAGCAGTCCATGACCGAGGTCCTCCTGGTGGGCTTCGAATTCTGCCCTGACGCTGTCGCTGGTGTTCCCCGCCCGCAGTTCCTGTAGTGCGGCATGGGCCACGATGCCGCGTTCGATGCGTGAGCGGTTGTGGTGGACGAGCTCCAAAATCCCGGGGATCTGTTCGTCAAACGAGCGCGTGGCGATCAGGCCGAGCGCCCAGGGAATCTGCACTTCGAACCGGGTTTCGCGCGCGTCCACGTCGGGCAGGCCCACCAGATTGAAAGGCGCGGGCGCTGGCTCGGTGTGCCACATGCCCTCGATGGCCGCGATTTTCATCTTTTGGTGCTCGGTGGCGGTGTAGCCGGATTCGTCACCCAGGACCACAACCGAGAGGGCAGAGGCCAAGCCGAAGCTTGCTGCCACCACCATGGAGCGCTCGGCGAACGCTCGGTTGCGCCCGCGCAGCAGGTACCAGGCCGAAATGGACAGGACGAAGACCGCTCCGGTGACGTAGCCGGCGGCCACCGTGTGAACGAACTTCGCTTGCGCCACGGGGTTGAAAATCACCTCGCTGATGGAGGTGAGCTCCATGCGCATGGTGTCGTAATTGAATTCGGCCCCAATTGGGTTCTGCATCCAGGCGTTGGCGATCAGGATCCAGAGCGCCGAAAAGTTCGAGCCGATGGCGACCAGAAAGGTCACGATGAGGTGCCCGACTTTGGACAGCCGGTCCCACCCAAAGAAGAACAAACCCACAAAGGTGGATTCGAGGAAAAACGCCATCAGCCCTTCGATGGCCAAAGGCGCACCAAATATGTCGCCAACGTAGTGGGCGTAGTAGGCCCAGTTGGTGCCAAACTGGAACTCCATGGTGATTCCAGTCGCGACCCCCATGGCGAAATTGATCCCAAAGAGCGTGCCCCAAAAGCGCGTCATCTGCCGCCAAATGGCCCGGCCTGTCATCACGTAGACCGACTCCATCACCACCAGAAGCATGGAGAGACCAATGGTGAGGGGTACAAACAGGAAGTGGTAAAGCGCAGTGAGGGCGAACTGCAGGCGGGAGAGGTCAACAAGCGCGGTATCAATCACCGGGCGGCTCCTTGGTTGACGGTGGCACTGCCAAGCGCTCCAGCAGGGTGGCGGTGTCGACTTCGATGTGCTGGTCGCGGTTGAAAAAAACCTGCGAAAAAACCACCAACACCAGCACCTTTGCCGCCAGCACCCAGGCGATGCTGCGCCGAACCTGGCGGCGCCAGTCGTCCGGTTGAACCCGGTTCGATGGGGGCCTGAAAACCGGCATGGCGGCGGAACCCAATTTCGAATTAGGAGGAGCTAATGTATCCTACGCCTTGGCTCAGGTGTGGGCAACAGGGTTCGCGCATTGGATGGCGTTGAAGCTAGAGGTGGTTGCACGCAGACCCAAACAGGTACCGCCATGGATACAGGGCACAAGACGCCGCCCATCGACTTGAGCGCCATGGCCAGCCACGCTGAAGCGGCAGCGGCCCTCATGAAGGCGCTTTCCAATCCACACCGCTTGCAGGTGCTTTGCCTGCTGAACGACGGCGAGCGCTCAGTGGGGGATCTGCAAACCCAGCTCGGGTTGTCTCAGTCGGCCCTGTCACAGCACCTGGCGGTGCTCCGCTCGCAGCAACTGGTGGCCACCCGGCGCGACCAACGGCGGATCTACTACCGATTGCACGCCGGTGTGGTCGCCGAAGTGATCGCCGTGCTGCATCGGTATTTCTGCACCCCGCCCTAGGCCGCTTCGTCCGTCGCCGGCGGTGCAGGCTCGTTGCGTGGGTCGATTTCGGCCAGCACCGGTGTGGTCAGCGTGGTGCGCACGAAGTCGCCACTGTGTTGTTCGGCAGGAATGGTGTTGCGCTTCAGGCGGGTGACCGTAAAGGCAGCCATCAGCGCCAGCACCAACGCACTGAAGCCAAACAGGGCAGGCGGGCCCGCGACCGCCATGCACAGGCTGGCCAGCAAGGGGCCGGCGACTGCGCCCAAGCCGTTCATGAAAATGAGCCCGCCAGAGGTTTCGACGAATTGGTCCGGCTCGATCAGGTCGTTGACGTGGGCCACCGCCAGTGCGTACAGCGGAAAGGAACAGGCGCCATAGAAAAAACCCGCCAGAGCGAGGAGCGGTGGCGACCACAGGCTCGAAAGCACGACCCCGAGCCCGGCGAGCGCACCAAGCAGGCAACAAACGAGAATGATCAGCCTGCGGTCGGTGCGGTCCGAAATTCGGCCGAATGGCCACTGAGCCAGCGCGGCGCCGATTACGGTGGCGCTCATGAACAGGGCAATGCCCGATTCCTGTAAGCCAGACGCCAACGCAAACACCGGCGCCAGGCTCCAGAACGCGCCGTTGGCGAGACCAACGGTCACACAACCCGCGGCGCCCACGGGCGAAGTGCGCAGCAGGCGCAGCGGGCGCAAGCGGACTTCGGCGATCGGGGCGGGCGCCACTGAGGTGCTGAGGGCCACCGGAATGGCCGCCACCGAAAGCAACACCGAGGTGAGGGCGAACAAGGCGAACAGTTCTGGCGGGTGCGTGGTCAGCAGCAGCTGACCGAGTGTGATGGCGCCAAAGTTCAATGTTGTGTATGTGGAAAGAATGGTTCCACGTGTGCTGTTGGTCGCGCACTCGTTCAACCAACTCTCGATAACGACATAGAGCCCCGCCAGGCAAAAGCCGGTGAGGGCCCGCAACACCAGCCAGAGTCCAGGGGCGATCCAAAGGGCATGGACCAGCGGGATGGCGGAAGCGGCTGCCACCAGGGCCGCAAAGGTGCGGATGTGGCCCACCCGGTGAATCATTCGGGTCACGCGCAGGCAGCCGAGCACAAAGCCGGCGAAGTACGCCGATCCCAGCAGTCCGATTTGCAAGGGATTGAAGGACTCGAGGCTTGCCCGCACCGGAAGCAGGGTGTTTTGCAGGCCATTGCCGGTGAGCAGCAGCACCACGGAAATGAGCAGTGCGGTCAAAGGAATCAGAGAGTTGAGCATGGATAGAGACAGCTTGCGGTGGTCGGGGCATTGACGGTGCCAGGCCCAGGAGCGCGAACGCCCTCCGTTGGTTTGGCACCGGTGTAAATTGTATACAAGAGGTCGCTGTGGCTGGGGCGTTTCTCGGCAAAATTTATCCAACGGGTGCGCTGGCCGGATGGGCACAGCCGCAGCCGCTACACTGTCGGTGGTCGCAGGCCGCAACCGGCGCGGCGACACCGATTCAAGGGGAGTCGAACATGGTCTGGCACTGCTTTGCCAATGAATTCAATCGCTTGCGCGAAGGTGCGGGCGTTTGGGTGCTGTTGGTGGCGGGCATAGCGGGCATGCTGAGTGGGTGTTCAGGCTTTGCACCGAGCCGTTCGCCGCATCCGGTCGAACCACAGGCCACAGTCAGCGCCCCCGGGGGTGGCGAAGAAGCGGTGCAGCCAAGCCGGGAGCCACCTGTTTCGGCCCCGCGGCAGTGGTGGTTTGCCTGCACGGAGTTTACCTGGCTGGACGCCGACCCGTCGTGGGGGCTGGATCTCTACATTGCTGACTTGGTGGTGCGCCCGGTGCTGGAAAAGCACGGGGATGAAATGGAGTTGTGGCGGGTTCACCGCCGGGCCCGTCGCGACGCGGCAGGCCATCGGTTTTGCTTCATTTACTATGCCACTGAAGCCATCGCGGGCTCAGTTGCTCAGTCGTTTCTGACCGAGCCGGCCCTCAAAGCGTTGGTGGATGCGCAGGTGGTTGCCACAGTGTGGACCGAAGATGTGGCCGAGCCTGGGCGCCAAGGCATCGCTGCCACCAGTGACCCCAATTGGCCCGGCGTGATCGCTCGAACCTGGCCCAAGTACATCATGGGGGTCAGCGAAATGTGGTTGGGGTTGATTGAAGAAATGCGCGTGGCGGAACCACCAACCGACCCCCGCCTCACAGCCCAACTGGAGTATTACGGAGCACTGCAAGATCGCATCAACCGCTTGTGGAGCCAGCAAGGCCAGCATGTGTTCTTGCATCACCTCAACGCGATTTTTGGATACCAGCCCATTCTGATCCAGGAGCAGCGCTCGTATCGCTTTTAAGTGATGCTGTTCTCTGCAACCTGGCTGCGGTGCTGGCGCTGGTGGGGTCGGTTGCGGACCTGGGCGGCACCCACCAATTCCTCACCTATACTCAGTTGCAGATTGATCAGGATCCGATTGAGCAACGAGCGTGGACAGGCATGTCGATCCCACTGTTGATCGTTGATGACTCCAACATGGCGCGCAAGCAGGTGCTGCGAGCGCTGCCCAAGGACTGGGATGTCGAGGTGACACTCGCCCAGACCGGCGTTGAAGCCTTGGAGGCCATCACGCAAGGTAAGGGGGAAGTGGTTTTCTTGGATCTGACGATGCCGGAACTGGATGGGTATGGCGTGCTCACAGCGCTTAAAGAGCGCGGCATCGACCCGCTGGTGTTCGTGATTTCTGCCGACATTCAGCCAGAAGCCAAGGAGCGCGTCCGCAAGCTGGGCGCGGCCGAGTTCCTTTCCAAGCCGGTCGACGCCGAGCGCCTGAGCGAGCTTCTGGCGAGATATGGTCTGCTATGAGTGCCCTGGTGACATTCTCGGAAGACCAACGCGACTGTCTGCAAGAGGTTGTCAACGTTGCCATGGGCAAGGCCGGTGATTCCCTGGCCCGCTTCCTGCGCACCTTCGTGAATCTGTCGGTGCCCCGCATTCGACTGGTCGGCGCGGACTGCCTGCCGCAGGTGTTGCGCGAGCACCTTGGGCGGGACCAAACCATCTCGGCAGTGCGCCAGGGCTTCCACAGCGCCACCCGGGGCGGGGTGCACGGCGAGGCCGTGACCCTCTATTCTGACAGCAGCTTTCAGGCGATGGCTGATCTGCTCGATTTCGACAGTTCAGAGGACGCCAACCAGATCGAGCTGATGCTTGATACCAGCAACATCCTGACTGGCGCCTGTTTGAATGGCATCAGTGAGCAGCTCGGCGGCGAGGTGGGGTACTCGGCGCCCTCGGTCTTGGGCTTGCACTGCGGGTTAACCCAATTGATGGCGCCGGAGCAGCTCGGCTGGGACCAGGCGCTGCTGATCGAGATCAACTATTCCCTCGAGTGCCGCGAGTTTTATTGCACCCTGGTACTGCTGATGCCGGCGGATACCATTGTTGCATTGCGCAGCATTCTCTCAGGCCTTCTTGAAGATCTCTAAGGCGACGCAGCGACGTGCAGCGTGGCACTTACACCTCGGTCTCGGAAATGACCCAATCGCGGGGCGCGGTGCAACTCGACCATGTGGATGCGGGTGTCTTTGAAGTCGACTGCGACGCCACGGTACTCAGTTGGAACCGGTTTATGGTTCGTCACAGTGGCCGGGGAGCGAGCGAGGTGGTCGGACACAACCTGTTTGCTCGTTTCCCCGAAATCCCCGAGGCCTGGTTTCGACGCAAGCTCGATTCAGTGTTCGCGTTGAAGACCTACGCGTTCACTTCCTGGCAACAGCGCCCCTACCTGTTCCGGTTTCCCCACAACAGACCGATTACGGGTGGCGTTGACTGCATGCGCCAGGACCTGACGCTGATTCCCATCGTCAGCGACGAGGGGGTGGTGGATCGGGTGTGCATCACGGTGAAGGACGTGACCGATGTGTGCATCTACCAGCGCATGCTGGAACAGAGCAAGACTGAAGTGGAGCGCCTCAGTCGGACCGATGCACTCACTGGTCTGTACAACCGCGGCCACTGGCAAGAGCGGTTTCATGAAGAGTTTGCACGGGCCAGCCGGTATGCCAGCCCGTGCAGCCTGGTGATGTTCGACCTGGATCACTTCAAGCGAATCAACGACACGCATGGGCACTTGGCCGGGGACCAGGTGCTGCACGCGGTCGCCGAGCTCTTGAACCAAACGCTGCGGGTGTCGGACATTGCCGGCCGCTATGGGGGCGAAGAGTTCGCCGTGGTGCTGCCGGAGACCGCGCTGGCGCAGGCGCTTTCGGTGGCAGAACGGTTCCGCGAGTCCTTGGCAGCCGCTACCCTGGTGGGCCCTGACGGGCCGCTCGCGGTCTCTGCGAGTCTGGGTGTGGCGCAGTACAAGTCGGGCATGGACGGGCCCGAGTCCTTGCTGCGTTTGGCCGACGAGGCCCTTTACCTCGCCAAGCGACGGGGACGCAACCGTGTTCAGGCGGCGGTGAGATCCACCTGACAGCATGCCGGTCGGCCTGTCGAGTTGGACGGCCATCGCGGGCCGTTGGCTTTGGTTGTCTGGCAGCGGCGGTCTTTTATACTTCCAGACCTTATCTTCTCTGCTTCGGAGTTTGAGCATACCGCGATGGGCCAGCCGATCGTGATCGCTCACCGTGGCGCCAGCGGCCATGTGCCGGAGCACACCCTGGCAGCCTATGCACTGGCGGTGTTCCAAGGTGCGGACTTTATCGAGCCGGACTTGGTGTCAACGCGGGATGGCGCCTTGATCGCGCGCCACGACAACCGCCTTGAGTTGACCACAGATGTCGCCAAGCGCCCGGAGTTTGCTGAAATGTATGCGAGCAAAGAGGTGAATGGGCGAACCCAGCACGGGTGGTTCAGCGAAGACTTCGATTTGGAGCAGATCAAGCGCTTGCGTGCGGTTGAGCGCTTGCCCGACTTGCGCCCCGCCAACTGCCGCTTTGACGGCCAGTTCGAGGTGCCCACCTTCGATGAGGTCATCGAGCTGGCACGCTCACTTGGGCGATTGACCGGGCGCTGCATCGGCGTCTATCCGGAAACCAAGTTCCCGAGCCACTTTGCCAGCCTGGGTCTGGCACTGGAGGTGCCCCTGGTGGCCAGTTGCCACCGTGTGGGTTGGGATTCACCGGAGTCGCCGGTGTTCTTGCAGTCGTTTGAGGTGGGGAACCTGCAGCAGCTCGCGCAGTTGACCCGGCTGCCGCGGGTGCAATTGCTCGACGCGCAGGGACAGCCGGAAGACTTTCGGCGCCGCGGACAGGCCACGAGCTACAGGCAGATGAGCGGTGAGCACGGGCTGGATGGCATCGCCACCTATGCCCAGGTGATTGGCCCGGACAAGCGCCTAATGGGCTGGTCCAGCAGCGGGATTGATGCGGGTTTGCAAGCCGGGGCAGTCCTGGTCGAGCGCGCGCGACAACGCGGTTTGGCGGTCCACCCCTACACCTTTCGACGCGAGAACGCCTTCCTGCCTGCGTCACTGCGTCGCGCCGACGCATCGGGTGCGGTGGTGCCTGGCGGTTCGGGGGACCTTGAAGCCGAACTTGCGGCGTTCCTGGCGCTCGGCATCGACGGGTTTTTTGTGGATCATCCCGAAGTCGGCCGCGCGGCTGTGGACCGCTTGAGCGATTCAGCGATTCTCCCCAAGGATTCCAGGTGGTAAATTACCCGGTTTACCCAATGCTGAGCCGAGTCGGCGCGTACCCGTAGCTGTACCCACCGCGGAATCCACCATGAACTTTAGGCCCGAACTGCTCGCCCCTGCGGGCACCTACCGCAGCATGCGCCATGCATTTGCTTATGGGGCGGACGCCGTGTACGCCGGCCAACCCAGGTACAGCCTGCGGGTTCGCAACAACGACTTCACACTCGACAGCCTGGCCGAGGGCATCGCGGAGGCCCACGCGCGCGGGCGCAAATTTTACGTGGCCTGCAACATCGCACCGCACAACGACAAGGTGCGTCGGTTTATCGACGACCTGGTGCCGGTCATGGAGGCGGATCCCGATGCGCTCATCATGTCCGATCCCGGGATGATCATGCTCGTTCGGGACCGCTGGCCAGACGCTGAAATCCACTTGTCCGTGCAGGCCAACGCCACCAATTTCGCGACCGTCGAGTTCTGGCGCCGCCAAGGCTTGCGCCGAGTGATTCTCTCCCGTGAGCTGGCGCTGGAGGAGATCGAGGACATTCGCCGCAAATGCCCCGAGATGGAACTTGAAGTGTTTGTGCACGGCGCGCTGTGCATTGCCTACTCCGGGCGCTGTCTGCTGTCCGGATACATGAACCACCGGGACCCCAACCAGGGGGCATGCACCAACGCCTGTCGCTGGCAGTACGACCTGGTGCCGGGCCAGGAGGACGAGACCGGTGAGGTCCGTGCCCAGGCGGTCTCGACCTATGATCCGGGCGCCGCTGCGCAACCACTGCTGCTGCGGGAGCGCGAAAACCCCGATCGCGTGATGCCGGTGATGGAGGACGAGCACGGCACCTATATTCTCAACTCCAAGGATTTGCGCGCCGTTCAACACGTGGAGCGCTTGGCTGCGATGGGGGTTCACTCGCTCAAGATCGAGGGCCGAACCAAATCACATTTCTATGTGTCGAGGACGGTCCAGGTGTACCGCCGTGCGCTGGACGATGCGGCGGCCGGACGGGCCTTCGACATGGGGTTGATGGATGTTCTGGAGGGGCTTTCCAATCGCGGTTACACCGAGGGGTTCTACCGCCGCCACCCGCCCGGTGCCTTCCAGAACTACGAGCAAGGGCAATCGCGCAGCGACCGTCAGCAATTCGTGGGCGAAGTCATCGAGGAAAGCAGTGACTGGCTCACCATTGAGGTGAAGAACCGGTTTTCGGTCGGAGATCAACTGGAATTGATGACGCCGGCGGGGAACTGCACCTTTGATTTGCAGGCGATGGAGGGTCGCGC
>DHQM01000234.1:29846-33891 GCA_002408105.1 Gammaproteobacteria bacterium UBA5338
GAGGGTCGCGCTGGCGCTGCCGTTGAGGTGGCGCCGGGATCGGGGCACCGGGTGAAAATTCCCCGGCCGACACCGGAGCCTGTTGGCGACTATGCTTTGGTATTGCGCAACCTCATGCCGGATGCCCAGGTGCCTGGCGCCGCCTTGGGTTGAAACCACCCTCACCGCCTGCGCTTGGCCAGCACTGGAGAGCATGCTCCACATCGGAAATGGACGTCGGGACTCGTGGAAACAGGAATGTCATCGGCGCAGCCCGTGATCGACTGATCGGGCTGGCTCGCGGCGCCCCGCCCGAGCGTGCCTTGCTGGTGTTTTGGGCGTGCTTGCCAGTCGCATTGTACTGTCAGCTGGTGCTCGCGGTTGGGCTGGCACACTTTGAAGCGCTTGCGGCTGAGTTCTCGCAACCGGTGCTGCAGTTCAGTGTGGTGGTGTCAGGCGCGGTGACGCTGTACTGGATCCTCCTTGGTGCCTGGGCCCGGCACCTGGCGCGCAGGGAGCGGCCGGGGCGTCAGGGACGCCTGGTACTGCACCTCGCATTGGGCTCGGGCACCCTGTCCGCCAACATTGCCGTCTATTTGGCGGGCTCGCTCACCTCACCGTTGGTTTTGGCGATCGCCACCATCGGCATGCTGGCCATTCACCTGTTGGGTCGGCGGGCTGCGTTCTTCCATCTGGCGCTGTTGATTGGGGCATTTTTCCTGGTTCTCGGGTTGAGCGCTGCAGACGCGATTCCCTATGCCCCGCTGGTGACCTCACCGCCGGGTTCACTCACTGGCATCGGGGCCTTCTGGATTTTTTCCCACGGAGCCATTGGGGTGCTGGATCTGCTCATCCTCTGGTCCCTGTTGTCGCTGGTGGAAGGCGAGAACCGTGAACAACAGGCGCGGCTGCTCGCGATTTCACGCACAGACGCGCTCACCCAAGTGGCCAACCGGCGGTACTTCATGGAACAGTTGCAAGCAGAGGTTGGGCGCGCGCAACGTGAACACACGGTGTTGTCGCTTTTGATCCTGGACATCGACCACTTCAAGCAGATCAACGACAGCTTTGGTCACCTGGTGGGCGACACCGTGATCCAGGCAGTGGCGCAATGCCTGGACACCCACAGGCGCGGGTACGACCTTGTGGCCCGCTACGGCGGTGAAGAGTTCGTGCTGATGCTGCCGAACACCACCACAGAGCAGGCGGTCGTCATTGCGGAGCGGTACCGTGGGCTGATCGAGTCACTCGGGGGCGATCCATCCATTGAGCCGGTCGTCAGGCTGAGCGTGAGCGGCGGGGTTGCGAGCTGTTCGGGAGATGCGGTCGCTTCGGCGGAGCAGTTGCTCGGGATCGCGGATGAAGCCCTCTACGCGGCCAAGCGCAATGGGCGCAACCGAGTTGAGCAGCGAAGCTGTGCCTCTATTTGCAGTGCGCAGCGCCTGACCGCAGGTCAGCCAACTGCTGCATGGTGGTAGACTGCTGCGTGCGTCCACCCAGGCACGTGCGGCACCCCCTAAGGGACACGCGTTATGAGATATCGGGTTTTGCCCGTCACCCCATTCCAGCAGAACTGTACCCTGTTGGTGTGTGAAACCACCGGTAAGGCCGCCCTGGTCGACCCGGGTGGCGACCTGGACCGCATTGAGCAACTGCTCAAGCAAGAGGGCGTGCAGTTGGAAAAAGTCTTCGTGACCCACGGGCACCTCGATCACGCAGGCGCAGTGGCGGAAATCGCCGAGCGCCATCAGGTTCCCGTAGAAGGCCCCCACATGGCGGATGGCTTCTGGATTGAGCAGATTCCTAAGCAAAGCCAGATGTTGGGTTTCCAGGGCCGTGCTTTCGTGCCGGACCGCTGGCTTGAAGACGGGATGCAGGTGCAGTTTGGCGCTGAGGAACTGGAGGTGCTGCATTGTCCGGGCCACACCCCAGGCCATGTGGTGTTTTACTCCGCGCCTGCTCGCCTGGCACAGGTCGGCGATGTGCTCTTCAACGGCTCGATCGGGCGCACCGACTTTCCGGGTGGCGATCACGACACCCTGATTCGCTCCATCACAGAAAAACTCTGGCCGTTGGGGGACGATGTCACCTTCATTCCCGGGCATGGTCCCGAGTCCACCTTTGGTACCGAGCGCAAGATCAACCCCTATGTGGCCGACGCGGTGCTGCGTTGACGCTGGTCGGTCGACTTAATCTCTAGAAACTTGACCCTGGCTGGCGCAGAAACGCCAGCTCTTCGGCGCTGGAGGTGCGGCCGAGGGCGGCGTTGCGGTGCGGGTAACGCCCGAACCGCTCGATGATCGCCCTGTGTTTGAGTTCATACTCCAGGTTGCCCTCCATTCCCGGCTGAGCGAACAAGTCCACCGCCCGTGCGTGGATCAGCGCAGATTCGCTGTGCATGAAGGGCAAGTAAAAAAAACTGCGCTGCGCGGTTGTAACCCGCTGGTCGTCGCCACAGGAAACGGCTTCCTGGGCGAGCGCCAGGGCTGCCCCATCCTGGGCGAAGGCTTCCGGCCGGTCTCGGTAGAGGTTGCGCGAGAACTGGTCGAGCACGATGACCTCGGCCAGACGCCCTGCAGGTTCGCAGCGCCAGCAGTGGAGTTCCATGCGGCTCGCAGCGGCATGCAGCGAACCGAACTGTTCGCGAATTCGGGCATCGAGTGCGTCCGAACTTTTCCACCAATCGGCGGGGTCGAGTTCCTCGAACCAAAACCTGAGCACCTCAAGCGGACCAATGTTGGACATGGGTGGGCTCCGATCAGGGTTGGGTGGGGCGTCGCGTGGCGGGTTGGCCAGTGGCGGCGCGCGCCATGAAGGGCTGGGCAGTCAGGGTGTCGGCGAGGTTGATGCGTTCGCTTGTTGGTGATGCGCTTTGTGGCCGGGGCAGCAGCACACCCTGCAGATTCAAAGGATCCTCAATCGAGATGGAGAGGTTGGCTGGCTCTGCGGGTGCGCGGCGCAAGCGCTCCAGGGCTTCGGGCAGAGCGAATTGCTCGCCGCTCGTTCCGGCCACGAAGTATCCGCCACGAAGCTCGCCCCGTGCTTCCAGCTTGCGCAGGACCCGTACCAGGTCTCGCCAGGGCGGAAGCACTTCGGCATCGGCTTGCGCCAGCGCGCGACACAGCACCCCGTAGCGGTCCATCAATCGCCACGTGACCTCGGTGACGTCGGCCTCGCTGTGGCGGGACCCAAACCATGCCGGCGCCGCCGACCCTTGATCAGGCACCGGCAGGTGGCTCCAGCGACCCGCCGAGGCAAGGGGGGAAGTCGAGCGCCGGCGGTGTCTGGAACGCTGGCGCGACCGGGTCGTGGTGGCGAGGGTCCGCCAGCCGGCCACCGAATCGCTGCTGGCTCGTCCGGCGCGCACCAGCTCGGCGAGGTACTGCTCCAAATGGCTTGGCAGCAGATTGAGTTGGTGTTGAATCTCATCGAAAAACAGCGCCCCTTGCTCGGTCAGCAGCGCTGCCACTCGGGCCGCACCTCCAGAGAGTGGCAGCGCCCGCGGTCCGCGCAAACGCAGCCAAAGCCCTAGGTCCGCGCGGGGCAGCAGGGCCATGCGGGTGCGCTGCAGGGGGCCGGCTCCGGCCCCGACCTGGCGGGCAGCGCCGAGCTCGGTGCGAACCCAGACGACTCGGCCCGACCCGGTCAGTTGATCAAGCCAGGCCGGGTCGTACCGGTCGAGCCGCGCAGGCAGGACCGCGTTTTCCCATACCACAAGGGACAGGCTGAGGCCCGCCAACTGCTCGATGACACCATAGAGACCCTCGACGCCCGCCGCCCGCTCGCCGTGGGTCAGCCCCTGCCAATCGCTCAGGAACGCGAGGAACTGGGCGGCGCTGACTGGTGCGGTTTCCTGCCGAAGCTGCTTGAGGGTGCCTTTGTGGATGCGCGCCAACAGCTGGCGCTCGCACCATTCCTCGCGCTCGCCCTGGCTGAAATGGCCCCGCAGGGCAAAGCCTTCCGCTTCCAGTGCGAGCAACGCCTGCTGCACCCGGGACGCGGAGATCGCCAGGACAGTGGCCAGGGCATCCGCGGTGGTCGGTCCTGACCAACGACGAGGCCTGCT
>DHQM01000175.1:0-162 GCA_002408105.1 Gammaproteobacteria bacterium UBA5338
GCATTGCGTGGAGTTCAGCAAGAACCGAGGCCTGCGCCTCAACCACCCGGAAGCCATCGCGTTCATTTCTGCCGCCATCCTCGAAGGGGCCCGGGACGGGCGCAGCGTGGCGGATTTGATGGCCTATGGGCGCACCCTGCTGACCCGCGAAGAGGTGATGGA
>DHQM01000175.1:470-1019 GCA_002408105.1 Gammaproteobacteria bacterium UBA5338
TTACGGTGCACCACCCCATCCCCTGAGCTGGCGCCATACCCGCCAAAGGAGCGATTGATGATTCCAGGTGCGATCGACGCCCAACCGGGCGAGATTGAGCTCAACGTGGGACGTCCCACCAGGTCCCTGACCGTCGCCAACAGCGGCGACCGACCCATCCAGGTCGGGTCCCACTACCATTTTTTCGAGACCAATCCGGCGCTGCACTTTGATCGAGCGGTTGCCCGAGGCCATCGCCTGAACATTCCGGCTGGCACCGCGGTGCGCTTCGAGCCCGGCCAGGAGCGGGTGGTGGAGCTGGTCGAACTCACCGGAAACCGGCGGGTGTTCGGCTTCCGAGGCGCCGTCATGGGCCCACTGGAGGGCGATTGCGATGGCCAAAATTGACCGCACCGCCTACGCGCAGATGTACGGCCCGACCACCGGGGACCGGGTGCGCCTCGGCGACACCGCGCTCTGGATTCGGGTGGAGGCCGACCACACCCACTACGGCGAAGAGGTCAAATTCGGCGGCGGCAAGGTGATTCGCGATGGCATGGGACAAAGCCA
>DHQM01000175.1:1352-11595 GCA_002408105.1 Gammaproteobacteria bacterium UBA5338
GACGGCATGGGGCAGAGCCAGGCCACCCGCGCCGAAGGGGCGGTGGACACCGTCATCACCAATGCCCTGATCCTCGACCATTGGGGCATCGTGAAGGCCGATGTCGGCATCAAGGCCGGGCGCATCGCGGCCATCGGCAAAGCCGGCAACCCCGACATTCAGCCGGGTGTGAACCTGGTCATTGGCCCTGGTACTGAGGTGATCGCCGGAGAAGGCCAGATCCTCACCGCTGGGGGCATCGACGCCCACATCCACTTCATCTGCCCCCAGCAGATTGAAGAGGCCCTGATGTCCGGCGTCACCACCATGCTTGGAGGGGGCACAGGGCCGGCAACCGGAACCAACGCCACCACCTGCACACCTGGGGCCTGGCACCTCGCACGCATGCTCGAGGCCGCCGAAGGCTTGCCTGTGAACCTGGGCTTCCTCGGCAAAGGCAATGCCAGCGTGGCAGGCGCACTCCAGGAGCAAATCGACGCCGGCGCCATGGGACTCAAGCTGCACGAGGACTGGGGCACCACACCAGCGTCGATCGACTGTTGCTTGAGCGTGGCCGACGAGGCCGACGTGCAGGTGGCCATTCACACCGACACATTGAACGAATCCGGATTCGTGGAGGACACCCTCGCGGCGTTCAAGGGGCGGGTCATTCACACCTACCACACCGAAGGCGCGGGCGGCGGCCACGCGCCGGACATCATCCGCGCCTGCGGCGAACCCAACGTCCTGCCATCCTCAACCAACCCCACGCGTCCGTACACCATCAATACAGTCGACGAGCACCTCGACATGCTCATGGTCTGCCACCACCTGGACCCGAACATCCCCGAGGACGTGGCGTTCGCCGATTCGAGGATTCGAAAGGAAACCATCGCCGCCGAAGACATCCTGCACGACCTCGGGGCCTTCAGCATGATCGCTTCGGACTCACAGGCCATGGGGCGCGTTGGAGAAGTCATCACCCGCACCTGGCAAACCGCCCACAAAATGAAGGTTCAGCGGGGACCATTGCCCGAAGACGATGACCACGCCGACAACTGGCGTGCCCGGCGCTATGTCGCCAAGTACACCATCAACCCAGCAGTCTGCCACGGCATCGCCGACCAAGTCGGCTCTGTGGAACCAGGAAAACTCGCCGACCTGGTGCTGTGGAAGCCTGCGTTTTTCGGGGCAAAGCCATCACTGATCCTGAAAGGTGGCGCCATCGCCGCGGCGCCAATGGGTGACCCCAACGCCTCGATCCCAACACCCCAGCCAGTGCATTACCGGCCCATGTTCGCCACCTTCGGCGCTGCCATCGCCAACACCTGCCTCACCTTTGTTTCTCGTGCGGCACTGGAGCAGGACATCAAAGGGCGGTTGGGGCTCGAACGCATGGTGGCTGCAGTGGGGGGCACCCGCACGCTGAGCAAGCGCGACATGCGCTTGAACGACCTGCTGCCGAAGATCGAGGTCGACCCACAAACCTACGAAGTGCGCGCTGACGGTGAGCCCCTGGTCTGCGAACCAGCAGACGAGTTGCCGCTGGCCCAGCGGTACTTCCTGTTCTAAGTCCCGCGGTGTCGCTTCTGCATCTCGACATCCGCCCCGGCGCGGACGCAGCGCCTCCAGCGGGAAGCCACCCCAGCCTGACGCTGCCGTACGAGCTCCGCCAACGGGGTCGACTGCGCACACACCTGGACGACGGCACGCCCGCGGGGCTGTTCCTGGCACGTGGCAACCCGCTGCGCGGCGGCGAATGGCTCACCAACCAGCGGGGCGACTGGGTCCAGGTGTTGGCGGCCCGGGAAGCGGTCTCAACCGCCCTGAGCTCCGATCCCCACACCCTGGTCCGCGCCGCCTACCACCTCGGCAACCGCCATGTGCCGGTGGAGGTCGGCGATGCCTGGCTGCGCTATCTGACCGACCATGTACTGGACGCCATGCTGGCCCAACTTGGCCTGCTTGTTCGGCATGAAACCGCTCCCTTCGAACCCGAATCAGGCGCCTACAGCCCCCACGCCCATGGCCACTGACATCGAACTGCACCGGCTGCTGCACCTGGCCAGCGCCACCCTTCCCACAGGTGCCTTCGCTTATTCGCAAGGCCTGGAAACGGCAGTGGAAGCGCGCTGGATTCAAAACCGGGAACAGACAGAGGGCTGGCTTGAGACTGTCCTACACACCAGCCTAAAGCACCAGGAGTTGCCGCTGCTGCACCGCGCCATGCAGGCGCTGGCCCAAGGAGACGCGACGGGCCTGCGCCACCTCAACCAGGAAGCCATCGCTTGGCGTGACACCGCGGAGTTGCGCGCCGAGGAGCGCCAGCTCGGGCGGGCCCTGCAGCGCATGCTTGAAGTCCTGCACCCGGGCCGTTCGCCCGATTGGTTCGAGGCCGCCGCAAGTGCCGAAGGCGTTTCCTACCTGGCCGGCTACGCTTGCCTGGCCCGACTGCAGGGGCTGGATGCGACCACCACGGCCACCGCCTACGCCTGGAGCTGGCTCGAAAACCAGGTTGCTGCGGCGATCAAATTGGTGCCCCTCGGCCAGTCCGAGGCCCACCAGGCATTGGCCAGTGTCGCCGCAGCCTTGCCGGCTGTCGTCGCTGCGGCCGCGCGCGTCGCGATGACCGCCATCGGCCACACCCTGCCTGGCTTGTCGCTGGCCAGTGCGCAACACGAAACCCAGTACAGTCGCCTCTTCCGCTCGTAGTGCGGCCACTGGAAGTTCCGGTTCTTGACACCAAGGAGACACGCCATGCCAACCAATCCGGCCAACTCACCCTTGCGGGTCGGCGTGGGGGGGCCCGTCGGTTCAGGCAAGACCGCGCTTTTGGCACGCATGTGCCAGGCACTGCGTGACACCCACGAAATCGCCGTAGTCACCAACGACATCTACACCCGAGAGGATGCCCAGTTCCTGACCCGCAACCAGGCCTTGCCCGAGGACCGCATCCTTGGCGTCGAAACCGGCGGCTGCCCTCACACTGCCATCCGGGAAGACGCCTCGATGAACCTTCAGGCCGTGGAAACGCTGCAATCCAGATTTCCTCAGCTGGAGGTGGTGTTCATCGAAAGCGGTGGCGACAACCTAAGCGCCACCTTCAGCCCCGAACTGTCTGACCTCACACTGTACGTGATTGACGTGTCTGCCGGAGACAAGATCCCACGCAAAGGCGGGCCGGGCATCACCCGCTCCGATCTGCTCATTATCAATAAAATTGACCTGGCTCCACACGTTGGGGCAGACCTCAATGTGATGCAGCGCGATGCCCAGCGCATGCGCGGTGCGCGCCCCTTCGTCTTCACCAACCTAAAAACTGGCGAAGGCCTTGGGGACGTTGTCCATTTTGTACTCGAGGCCGGCATGGTGGCAGGCCGGTGAGCGAACGCACGGCTTTGAAGCACGCGCGCACCCTAAGAGGGCATTCAGCCTGTACGCTGTTAGGGGTGCCCGCGTGGCGCTGGGCGCATGCGGTGCCTCACCAGCGACGCCTCCGCGCCTGGCGCAGGTCTTGCTAGGGTCAAACCAATGCAGAGCGGTTGGGCATCGCCCCCCGCAGCAGGCAATGGACAACTAGGGTTCCGGTTCCGCTCGCAGCGGCAGATAAGCCGCTTCAGCTGAACGCCTGGTCCGAGGGTTGTCGGCCTTCCTACCCGAAGGCTACACGGCGGGACAAAAGCCCGGGAGAGCCAGACCTGGCCTCTCTGCGCCCGCACGCCAACCCTCGAGAAGACCAACCTTTGATAGGAGTCCCACATGCCCGCACCCTCTGCGCACCGCAAAACCCCGCCCCACAGTCCAACAACCGGTCTTCAAGCGCTGGCCCTGCACCTGCGCAGCTGGACGTGCTGTGCCCTGGTCGGCCTGCTCATGGCCAGCGCACCGTCGATAGCGGAACCCAAGTTCCGGCTGGCCTGGTCCATCTATGTGGGATGGATGCCGTGGGACTATGCCGCCGCCAGCGGAATCGTCGACAAGTGGGCCAAGCGCTACGGCATCGACATCGAAGTGGTTCAGATCAACGACTACATCGAATCCATCAACCAGTTCACCGCCGGAGCCTTTGATGCCTGCACCATGACCAACATGGACATGCTCACCATTCCCGCAGCCGGCGGAGTCGACTCAACCGCCCTGCTGGTCGGTGACTTTTCCAACGGCAACGACGGACTGGCGATGAAGGGCGCCAACTCGCTCAGCGATGTGCGCGGTCAAGACGTGTACCTGGTCGAGTTGTCGGTATCGCATTACCTGTTGGCCCGAGCGCTGGATTCAATCGGCCTTTCCGAGCGCGACGTGCAGGTCGTCAACACCTCCGACGCGGACATCGTCAGCGCGTTTGCAACCAAGCCCGTGCGCGCGGTCGTGACCTGGAACCCTCAACTCAGTGCGGTCTCTTCCATGCCCGGAGCCAAGGTGCTGTTCGACTCCGGCGATATCCCGGGTGAGATCATCGACCTCACCGCAGTCAACACCGACACCCTCAAGCGCCATCCGGAACTCGGCAAGGCACTGGCAGGCGCCTGGTTTGAAACCATGGCCATCATGAGCGCCGACACCCCCGAAGGTATTGCTGCACGCACCCACATGGCGGAAGCTTCGGGAACGGACCTGGATGGTTACCTGCAACAGCTCGGTTCGACCCGCATGTTCTACGACCCAGCAGAGGCTGCGAGTTTTGTGCGCAGCCCGGAGTTGATGCACACCATGGAGCTGGTGCGGGGGTTCTCGTTTGACCATGGCCTGCTCACCGAAGGCGCTTCATCACCAGATGTGATCGGCATTGCCCTGCCCAACGACAAGGTGCTGGGCAAGCGTTCCAACGTGAAAATGCGGTTCACCACTGAATTCATGGACCTCGCTGCCGAAGGCACGCTCTAGCCCAGCCCCATGGCACGCTGGATCAACCGCCACCCGAGTTCGGCTGGCCGCTGGACACTGGCCGCACTGCCATTTGTGCTCGTGCTCGTTGTGTACGGGGTGGGCTCCTCCGCGCGCCAGGCGAGCAATCCCGACGACAAACTGCTGCCCTCGGGCGCGCAACTGGTGGCCAGCGTGCAGCGCCTGGCATTCGAACCCAGCCGGCGGACAGGCGAACTGGTGCTCTGGAAAGACACTGCGACCAGCATGCGGTTGCTGTTGTTTGGGCTGCTGGCGAGCTTTGTTGTGGCCTTGGCACTGGGCATTGTCCTTGGGACCCTTCCCTACGCGAGCGCTTTCGGCGGAGCCTTCCTGACAGCGCTGGCCATGGTGCCTCCGCTGGCGTTGCTGCCCATTCTGTTCATCCTGTTCGGGTTGGGAGACCTGTCCAAGGTGCTGCTGATCGCCATCGGCATCACGCCGGCCATGGCGCGTGACCTCAGCCAATACGTCGCCCGGCTGCCACGGGAACAATTGGTCAAGGCACAAACACTCGGTGCCTCCACCACACAGATTGTAATGCGGGTGGTGCTCCCTCAAGCACTGCCCCGCGCCATCGAAAACCTGCGCCTCGCCCTGGGGGCCGCCTGGCTGTTTCTCATTGCTGCCGAGGCGATCGCGGCAACCGACGGACTGGGCTACAGAATTTTTCTGGTGCGCAGGTACCTCGCCATGGACGTGATCCTGCCTTATGTGCTGTGGATTACCGCGCTCGCGTTTCTGCTCGATTCCGCACTGAAGTGGCTAAGCCATTGGCTGTTTCCTTGGCACCGGGTGGCCTACACATGAGTCAGATCGAAGCACGCAACATCTGGCAGGTCTATCAGAGTCAGATCGTGCTGGAGGGGCTCAACGTCGACATTGAAGCCGGTGAGTTCTGCACCCTGGTCGGGGCTTCAGGCTGCGGGAAAAGCACCTTCCTGCGACTCCTGCTTGGCCAGGAGTCGCCCTCTAAGGGCAGCCTGACCTTCGAGGGTGCACCCCTGCCCACGGAGCCTGATGTCGACCGGGGCGTGGTGTTTCAGCGCTATTCGGTGTTTCCGCACTTGCGCGTGATTGACAACGTCCTGCTAGGACTGGAGCTCCGCACACGAAATCCCATTGGGCGACTGTTTGGAGTTCGCAAGCGGCTGGCCATTGAAACTGCCGAGCAGATGCTCGACAACGTCGGGCTGCTCAGCCACCGAGATAAGTACCCTGCCCAGCTCTCGGGAGGCATGCAACAGCGCCTGGCGCTTGCCCAGGCGCTCTCCGTGCGCCCACGCGTGTTGCTGCTGGACGAACCCTTCGGTGCCTTGGACCCTGGCATGCGAGCCGACATGCACGCGCTGCTGGTGCGCATCTGGCGCGAGCACGGAATGACCGTGGTGATGGTCACTCACGACCTCAAGGAAGGCTTTACCCTGGGATCCCGACTTTTGGTGTTCGACAAGACCCGGCACGATCCGCAGGCACCGGAACGCTACGGCGCCGCAATCACCTATGACATTCCACTGAACAAACGCGAAACGGAATCCTGCGCGCTGACTGGCTTGGCCATCACCAGCACATTGGCGCCGGAGCGGGCGCCGAGTTCCACCACCCACACTGCCATCAGGTAACCCCATGCGTGATCTAATCGGTCCCCACCACTTCAACCTGTCGATCGGCCCAAGCGGTCGACGCCTCCACCACCATGACTTCTTTGACCGCACCGAGCTGGTGGGCTGGAAGGCGATGCACAAAGAGGCGCAACTCGGCACCAGCAACTGGGAACGCGAGCAGGCGCGGGGCATCGAGCAGGGCCTGCCAGGCGCAGACAGCATCAATGATCGAAGCATCCCCACCTTTGCCCGGGGAGAGTTGCCGCATTTTGCGGGAATCAATACCTTCATGAAGGCGCCCTACTGCGAAGACATCCACCATGTTGGCGACTACGACGTCTGCGTGTTCGGCGTGCCTTTCGATGGTGGAACCACCTACAGGCCCGGTACCCGGTTCGGACCTCAGGGGATCCGCCGAATTTCCGCCCTCTATACGCCCTACAACTACGAACTCGGTGTGGACCTGCGCGAGCAAATGACCCTGTGCGACGGCGGTGACGTGTTCACCATCCCCGCCAACCTGGAAAAATCCTTCGACCAGATCTCCAACGCCATGGCGCATGTGTTTCGCAGCGGAGCCCTGCCCATTGTACTGGGGGGAGACCACTCCATCGGTTACCCCACGCTGCGGGGCATCGCGAGCCAGACCGATGCCAACATTGGTGTGATTCATTTCGACCGCCACGCTGACATCCAGGAGAAAGACCTGGATGAGCGCATGCACACCACACCTTTTTTTCACGCCACCAATCTACCCAACCTGCGAGCGAAAAACCTGGTACAGGTCGGCATCGGGGGTTGGCAGGTCCCGCGCGAGGCGGTGGCAGTCGCACGTGAGCGCGAAACCACCATCATATCGATGCACGACGTGGAACGGCTGGGGCTTGAGAAGGTCGCAGAAATCGCCCTTGAACGTGCCTGGGACGGCTGCGATGCGGTCTATCTGAGTTTCGACATCGATTGCGTGGATGCCGGGTTCGTTCCCGGGACCGGCTGGCCCGAGCCTGGTGGATTTTTGCCGCGGGAGATTCTCCATTTACTTGGCCTGGTGGCACGCGAGGGCATTTGCGGTATGGAAGTGGTCGAGGTATCGCCGCCCTATGACGTGTCTGACATCACTTCGTTGATGGCACTTCGCGCCATTGTCGATGTACTCGGCACCCTCGTTGCCTTTGGTAAACTGGGGGCCCACAAGCACATCATTCGTGAACCATGATGGAATCCATGCTGGTCAGCGGCATCAGCCTTGCACTCGGTATCGGGATCCTACACGCGCTGGAACCGGACCACCTGGCGGCGGTGACCGCAATGTCCGCAGAAGGCAGCGGCTGGCGCCGGAGCCTCGGCTACAGCACCCGATGGGCGCTGGGCCATGGCGCTGCAGTGGCCGCGATCAGTGGCCTGGTGCTGTTCGGAATCACCCGGCTGGACCCCAGGGTCAGCAGCCTGGGTGAATTGCTGGCCGGCACCCTGTTGGTGCTGCTGGGCCTCAAGCTCCTGGTCATGCAGCCCCACCATCGGCACGCTGGCCCATCGGGGGCCAACCCACGTTTCGCGATGCTGTTCGGCTCCATCCATGGCGTCGCCGGGGTTGCCCCTTTGCTGCTGGTGCTCGGCACCCGGACCAGCGACCCGCTTGCGACCATGCTCGCCGTGCTCGGCTTTTGTGCAGGAGTCGTCGTCGCCATGGCGGGGGTGGGCCTGGCCCTGTCGCTGGGTTGGCGGCGCTGGAACCCCTTTCTGATGCGCCAGGCAGCGCCCGTGCAGCGGCTGGTGGGCGCCTGCTCAATGCTCGCTGGAGGGCGCCTCTTGTGGAGCTTTTTGTAGCGCCAGGGTGGGGACAGGACACCGCACTCTCCGACCCCGCCCCGCAGCCGGCGCAGACCGCCGACAGGTTGCGTCAGTACGTGCTCACCTGGTTGACGGCGCGGAGTGCCTACACCCTCACCTTCGATCAACCACGAGCAAACGGCCATCCGCCACTGTACCTGTGCTGGTGTTTGCGCGCAGAAGACCTGGCCTTGGTCCCGGCTGACCAGTATGCGGGCTCGGTCTCTGTCTACCTGCTGCTCGGAGCGCCCAGTCCGCCTCAGCATCGGCAGTGCGCAGATGAAGAGGCACGCGCGTACTGGCAAGCCAAGGTCCATTATCCCGCCCTGGTGCGCCTGGCCGCGAACAGCTTCTATGGGTACCGGCTGGAGCGCTTCGGGCAGGCCCTGCACGCCCGCCTGCAATCCACCGTCTGAATTCAGTCACTGCCTCTACCCCAGAAGTCAACCGAGAAGGCAGCCGGCGCTCCATGGCCTCGCCCCAAGCCCAAACCTGGTGCAAGCTCCAGCCTGCACGCACCGCATCGAAGCACGATTCGTGCGAAAACTACAAAAAAGCGAATGAATCGATCCGTACTGCGCTAAACCAAAGCCTGGCAGGAGCCAGCATGGGCCGTATTCGTGCGCTTAGCAGTGCCTCCACACACCGGTATCTACTCCCGCCCTCCAAGACTTGGCACTTAACCTGCAACAGATCTGAGCGGCCAGCGCCACGGCGGGCACACAGCCGTGCGCTCTTGCGCCACGACAACCAACAAAAAAACTGCCCATGGAGCATGCTCCAGGCAACCGCCACGCACACGAGGAGTTTTCTATCATGCCACTACGCGACACCTGGCGCCGGAACGTCGGGGCGATTTGCACCATGGGTGCACTCTCCCTGGGTTCCACCCTGGTTTCTGCCGCAGAAACCATCAAAGTGGGAATCCTGCACTCCCTTTCTGGAACCATGGCCATCAGCGAAACCACGCTCAAAGACACCATGGAAATGCTGATTGAGGAGCAAAACAAACAAGGCGGTCTGCTCGGGAAAAAGCTTGAAGCGGTGGTGGTCGACCCAGCGTCGAATTGGCCATTGTTTGCAGAAAAAGCCAAAGAACTGATTGAGCAGCGAGGGGTCGCTGCAGTGTTCGGGTGCTGGACATCTGTGTCCAGAAAGTCCGTTCTACCGGTGTTCGAAGAGCTCGACAGCCTGTTGTTCTATCCAGTGCAATACGAAGGTGAAGAGTCATCTGAAAACGTTTTTTACACCGGCGCCGCACCGAACCAGCAGGCGATCCCCGCGGTGGACTACCTCATGAACGAGTTGGGGGTCGAGCGGTGGGTGCTGGCCGGTACCGATTATGTGTACCCCCGCACCACCAATAAGATCCTGGAGGCATACCTCAAGAGCAAGGGGGTCAAAGCCGCCGACATCATGATCAACTACACCCCCTTCGGGCATTCGGATTGGCAGAACATTGTCTCCGACATCAAATCCTTTGGGTCCAAGGGCAAAAAGACCGCCGTGGTCTCCACCATCAACGGTGACGCAAACGTTCCGTTCTACAAAGAGCTCGGCAACCAGGGCATCTCGGCAGAGGACATCCCGGTCATCGCCTTTTCGGTGGGCGAGGAGGAACTGTCGGGCATCGACACGGGCCCCCTCGTTGGCCACCTCGCCGCATGGAATTACTTCATGAGTGTTGAAAGTGATGCCAACGATGACTTCATTCGCGCCTGGCACAAATTCATCAAGGACAAGAAACGCGTCACCAATGACCCAATGGAAGCCCATTACATCGGTTTCAAGATGTGGGTCGAAGCCGTCAAGAAGGCCGGAACCACTGATCCAATGGCAGTGGCTGAGGCGATCATTGGTGTGGCCGTCCCGAATCTCACCGGTGGCTATTCCGCAATGATGCCAAACCACCACATCACCAAGCCGGT
>DHQM01000175.1:11799-11969 GCA_002408105.1 Gammaproteobacteria bacterium UBA5338
CCACCACATCACCAAGCCGGTTTTGATTGGCGAGATCCAGGACGATGGTCAATTTGTGGTGGTCTGGGAAACTCCGGGGCTGGTGGCAGGTGATGCCTGGTCCGATTACTTGCCTGGCAGCAAGGACCTCATCTCCGACTGGAGGCCACCGCTGTCCTGCGGCAACTACA
>DHQM01000175.1:12230-12895 GCA_002408105.1 Gammaproteobacteria bacterium UBA5338
CCGCTGTCCTGCGGCAACTACAACGTAAAGACCGGCGCGTGCAGCGGCCAGAACTACTAAGGCCCGCCTGACCGCAAGCTGGGGTGCCCGAACCGGGCGCCCCAGCCCCCGACCCACTCCCACAGGCCCCGAACCGGGCCCCATGGACGACGCCAGCACCGCCCACCGGGCCGTTGCAGGGTGACCGTTCTCCACTGTTTTCTTGGTACCCGCATGATGCCGCAGCCTTTTTCGACGTCCGCGCCATCCGATCGGCACAGGTTCATCCGCGCGCTCACATCCGCCCTTGCCTGGACCCTCGGGCTGCTTTGGGTCACCGCTCTACAGGCTGAGCCGGCACTGCGCGATGCGATCAACGCGCTGAACCAAAAGGGCTTCACCGACAAGGGCCGTGCGATCGACGCACTGGTTGAGACCAACGCACCCGGGGCACCCACAGTGCTCGAAGCCCTGCTGGAGGGCGCCCTCTACTATCGAAAATCCGATGGACAGGTGTTCGTGGCCCAAGAGACGGAGGAGGGGCTGGACCTGCTGGATCCAGTCTCCGGCGAACGGATGGACCAGGTGGGATTTAGGGATGCCCGGCGCATCAGCATCAACAACCAACTGCGCACCCAGCTGCGCGGGGCCATCGCTGGCATGCAACTGAACGCCGGCGACCCAGA
>DHQM01000122.1:0-608 GCA_002408105.1 Gammaproteobacteria bacterium UBA5338
TCCACGCGCCGGAACTGACCCATGCCCTTAAAGAAGTTGACGCTGCTGCTGCCGCAGTGACCGAAAGGCCAGAGCAAGTGGTCGAGTTGCTGGCGTATTGGCTGAAGCAGCGCTAGGAACCAGAGGGGGCGACAGGCGCCCCCTCTGGCCGAGGCCAGGTCGGATTAGACCTTTTTGGGTTCGGCGGCCTTTGCGAGTTCGGCATCGAACGCCTTCTTCTCGTCCATGATCGACGGCAGCAGCTTGTCCAGTTCGTCAAGCGACCACACATGGTCGGTCTCGTACAGGCGGAACATTGCGTTCTGTGCGATCAAGCCGACCGATCCACGTCCGCCATGGATCACTTGCCCACTGATGCCTGCTGCTTTGTCCGAGACCAGCCAACAGGCGATCGGGGCGATGGACTGACCGCTGGTGAGTGGGTCGTCGAGGCTCACTTCCTCTTCATTGAGACCCTCTCTGGCCGCGACCAGGTCCGCGGTCATGCGGGTGGTGGCAACGGGGGAGAATGCGTTGACCTTGCATTTGTACTTTCCAAGCTCCTGGGCCAGGGTCCGCGTGAAGCCCGCGATGCCCGCCTTGGCCGCAGAATAGTTGCACTGCCCGAA
>DHQM01000122.1:916-1142 GCA_002408105.1 Gammaproteobacteria bacterium UBA5338
GTCTCGCGGATGTAGCGCGCGAACGGCTGGCTGCACGCAAAGGTGCCTTTGAGGTGCACCGCGATCACCGCATCCCACTCTTCTTCGGTCATTTTGAAGATGGTGCGGTCCCGCAAAATTCCCGCGTTGTTGACCAAAATGTCCATTTGCCCGTAGGCATCGATGGCGGTTTGAAAAATGTTCTTGCCGCCTTCCATGGTGGCTACGCTGTCGTAGTTGGCGACCG
>DHQM01000122.1:1412-1944 GCA_002408105.1 Gammaproteobacteria bacterium UBA5338
CGCTGTCGTAGTTGGCGACCGCTTCGCCGCCCGCTGCCTTGATTTCGGCAACCACTTCGTCGGCCACGCGGCTGGTGCCGGTGCCGTCCCGAGAACCGCCGAGGTCATTGACCACAACCTTGGCACCTTCTGCGGCGAAATAGGTGGCCATTGCCTTGCCGATGCCGTGGCCTGAACCTGTGACGACCGCTACTTTTCCGTCGAGTGCGCCCATGATTGAACTCCCAATTGTTATGGCTGAAAGCTCCAGTGGCCGCGTGCTGGGCGCGGCGCTGGAATCTGGGCCCCATTATACGGCGCGGCCGAGAGATCACCAGCGGCGTGCATGGCGCAATTGTCTCGGCCGGAAGCGCTGCATTAGTATGGATTGACCGCATGCCGGCGCCGGTTGACTCTGGCCCGCCGGCGCACCAACAACCATAACGATCGGTAGGGCAGCCTCATGGGACCACTGCAAGGAATCAAGATCATAGAAATTGCCGGCATCGGGCCAGGCCCATTCTGCGGAATGATGCTCGCGGACATGGGCGCC
>DHQM01000122.1:2208-2526 GCA_002408105.1 Gammaproteobacteria bacterium UBA5338
TCGCGGACATGGGCGCCGAGGTAATCCGCGTCGAGCGCGCCAGCGCGCCTGCCGATGCCCAGGCTCCAAAGGATGTGTTGGCGCGTGGCCGGCGTTCCATCGCGCTGAACCTCAAGCACCCGAAAGGCGTCGAGACGGTATTGCGCATGTGCGAACAGGCCGATGCGTTGTTCGAAGGATTCCGCCCAGGCGTCACCGAGCGCCTTGGCATCGGTCCGGATGCGTGCCAGGAACGCAATGCTGCCCTTGTCTACGGGCGCATGACAGGCTGGGGTCAGACCGGACCCATGGCGCAGGCCGCCGGCCACGACATCAACT
>DHQM01000122.1:2779-5956 GCA_002408105.1 Gammaproteobacteria bacterium UBA5338
CGGCCACGACATCAACTACATCTCGCTCTCGGGCGCGCTGCACGCCGTCGGTCGGGCCGGGGAGAAGCCTGTCCCACCGTTGAATTTGGTGGGTGATTTTGGAGGCGGCGGAATGGTGCTCGCTTTTGGTATGGTGTGCGCTCTCCTCGAAGCGCAGCGCAGCGGAAAGGGTCAAGTTGTGGATGCCTCGATGGTCGAGGGGTCGGCGGCGCTGATGGCAATGATCCATTCGTTCGCCGGCAGCGGCATGCACACCACCGAGCGCGGTACCAACATGCTTGATGGTGGTGCACACTTTTATGACACCTATGAAACCAAGGACGAAAAGTACATTTCGATCGGCTCCATTGAGCCGCAGTTCTATGCGCTGCTGATTGAAAAGGCACAACTCGACCCCCAGCGCTTCGCGCCCCAGATGGACCGCAGCCAATGGGATGAGCTGAAGCAAGAGCTGACGCGGGTGTTCAAGACCAAAACCCGCGAAGAGTGGTGTGAATTGATGGAGGGAACCGACGTGTGCTTTGCCCCGGTACTGTCCTATGCCGAGGCGCCGGACCATCCACACAACCGCAGTCGAGGCTCCTACATTGAACTGGACGGGGTGGTTCAGCCTGGCCCGGTGCCAAAGTTCAGCCGCACGGTCGCGCAGGTGCAGGCCGGTCCCCGGCGTGCCGGGCAAGACACTGCAACGGTGCTGCGGGACTTCGGGCTGGGCGACGATGAGGTCGCCGCGCTGCGGGAGGAGGGAGCGCTCTCATAGCGCGGCCCTGGACTAGTGGCATGAGGTGTCAGTGAGCGGCCAGTCGGGATGGCTCATCGCGAGGACCAGGTCGCGCAGGCCGGCCAATGGGTCCTGGTCGCTGGCACCTTTGACCGCTGCGTCCAGATCAGCACAAAGACAAAGCAACCGATTCACCTGTACCTCCGCCAACCGTTCGCTGGCCTTGCGAAAAAGCTGCTGGCGCTGTTTCCAGATCGGCGGTCGCTGGGCGCTGATCGCTTGCTGGATCGAGCCGCCTGAACGGGCGATGACTTGCTTCAATTGGGCCAGCACCGAAAGCTCGCGGTGCAAGGTCCAGAGCACCAAAATGGGCTCAACCCCCTCTGCGATGAGCCCTTCGAGTGAGCGCAAGGCCCCTGCGGCATCTCCGGCGAGGGCCCGGTCCGAAACTTGAGACAAGTCGAAGCGGGCGTTGTCGGTGACCTGGGCCAGCACCAGATCGGCCGTGACCGGGTCGCCATTGACAGCCAGTAGCTTGAGTTTTTCGATCTCCTGAACGGCGGCCAGCAGGTTGCCCTCCACCCGCTCCGCGAGCAGCGCGACGGCCTCGGCGTCGGCGGCCAGACCGGCGCTGTTCATGCGTTGCTGCAGAAAGGACTGCATCTCTTGGGCATGCAGTGGCCAGATCTCGACCACAGCACCATCTGACTCGATCCGCTTGTACCAGTTGGCGCGGGTTTGGCTGCGCTCGAGTTTCGGTGCGGTGATCAGCAGCGGGTTGTCGCTGCCTGCATCAAGGAAGTGGCTGATGCTGTTGGCACCCGCCGCGGGCAGTTTGTTGGCGTTCAGTCGGAGTTCGACCAGGGACCGCGTTGCGAACAGGGACAGGTTGGACGCGCTGGCGCTCAGTTCCGACCAGTCGAAACCTGGCTCTACGAACAGCACGTTCCGCTCGGTGCATCCCGCTGCCCGTGCGGCCGTACGGATGAGGTCGGCCGCTTCCATGCACAGCAATGGTTCGTCGCCCGTGACGAGGTACACGGGCGCCAGGCCGCGCCGCAACTCTGCCCCGAGTTGTGGATGCCGGAGCTTCATGGCGTGCACCGATTCACCTGCCGGGTGCAAAATCGCGTCAGCTGTGTTGCCAACTGGGTCGCCAAATCCTGATGCAGCTGCTGGATCGCCTGTCGACGCTGCTCCCGGTCGGCCGCAGGGCGTTGTGGTTCAGCCTGGTAGGCCTCCTCCGCGGTCAGTTCGTTGAAGGTGCGTTGGCGGTCGTTGCCCCCTTGAATCAGCCGGTAGCGCAGGCGCTGCACAACCCGGTACTCGGCGACCTCCAGTCTTGGATTGAAGCTCAGCGGCTCCTCGTGCAGCGTCAGCGCTTCGATCTGAAGCCGCACTGGGGCGGGCTCATCGGTCGGCTTGAAACCGCGGCCGGCGAGCGTGCTCTCTAGGACCCGAGCGAATTTCGGGTGTTCGCTCAACCCCAGAATTTGCAGGGCTGGCAGCTGCGCAGTTGTTGCGCTGGCGTCCTCTCCCTGGCCGCGCAGATGAAAACCACAGCCAGCGAGCATCGCGACCAGAGCCGATACCATTGTCAACCGATGGATGGCACTCACTCGGATACGACAAAGTTGATCAGCTTTCCGCGCACCAACACCACCTTGCGCTCCGTAGTCCCGTCAAGAAACTTGGCCACGTTCGTCTCGTTCCGCGCGTGCGCCAGAATGCTGTCATCGGACGCATCCGCCGCCACTTCGATCCGGCCTCGGACCTTGCCATTGACCTGCACAACCATCGTTAGGCTTTCACGCACGAGCGCTTCGGGATCGGCGCTTGGCCAAGGGTGGTTCAGGATCGGTTCCGCGTGGCCGAGTGCGCTCCACAAAGCCTGGCAGATGTGCGGGACAATCGGGTTGAGCAGCAACAGGGCGGTATCCAGTGCCTCGCGGACTTCCAGCGTCAGTGTCATATCTTGAGTCGGCGCGCGCGGAATCTGGTTGACCAGTTCCATGACTGCGGCAATTGCGGTGTTGAAGCTTTGCCGACGGGCGTAGTCATCACTGACCTTGACAATGGTTTCGTGGGTTTTTCGCCGCAATTCCAGCGCCTTGGTATCGTTCTGAATCGGTGCGCTGTTCGCTCCTGCGGCCAGGTGTGCATGGCACAGGCGCCACAACCTTTTGAGAAACCGCGCTGCGCCTTCCACGCCGGCATCTGACCATTCGAGGGATTGGTCCGGGGGAGCGGCAAACATGGCGAACAGCCGCACGGTGTCGGCGCCGTAGCGGTCAATCAGTGACTGGGGGTCAATGCCGTTGTTTTTGGACTTGGACATCTTTTCGATGCCACCGATGCAGACTGGCCTGCCATCCGCGGTCAGTTGGGCACCCAGGTGGCGCCCCTTGGCATCGCGAGCAACCTCGACTTCCTCCGGGTGAAACCAGCTGCGCGCT
>DHQM01000122.1:6194-6513 GCA_002408105.1 Gammaproteobacteria bacterium UBA5338
GAAACCAGCTGCGCGCACCGTCGGGAGACTCTCTGTAGTAGGTCTCGGCCACCACCATGCCCTGGGTCAGCAGGCGGGTGAACGGCTCTGCGGATTGGACCAGCCCCTGGTCCCGCAGCACTTTGTGAAAAAAGCGGGCGTACAACAGATGCAAAATCGCGTGCTCAATTCCACCGATGTATTGATCCACTGGCAGCCAATGACTCGCCTCACTGTCGAGCATGCGGTCGTCGGCGAATCGGCTTGCATAGCGTGCGTAATACCATGAGGACTCCATGAAAGTGTCGAAGGTATCCGTCTCGCGCTCGGCCGGTCCGCC
>DHQM01000199.1:0-188 GCA_002408105.1 Gammaproteobacteria bacterium UBA5338
ATCCATTCGGCACGCGCCAATCGACTGGTGGGTGACGCACTGAACGATGGCTGTCTGGCACCTTTTGCTGCAGCCGGGGCGTGGCGCAGCGAGGTGACTTTGCCGGGCGGCAAAGCGCGCTGCGACTTTGCACGCCCGGAGGGGACGCCGCCCACGTACATTGAGGTCAAGGCAGTGACACTGTCGGG
>DHQM01000199.1:517-704 GCA_002408105.1 Gammaproteobacteria bacterium UBA5338
ACTGGTTTATGTGGCACTGCGCAGCGATGTTCGCACGGTGGCGCCCGCGAGCGACATTGATCCCCGCTACGCTGAGGCGGTGGCTTGCGCCCGCGCTGCAGGTGTTGAGGTGCTGGCCTGGTCCACTGAGGTCGCGCTTACAGGCCTGGCGTTGGCTGAACCCATCCCTGTGACTTGACGGGCAGCA
>DHQM01000199.1:971-1367 GCA_002408105.1 Gammaproteobacteria bacterium UBA5338
CGTCCGAGTCACTCGATCCAAACGGTGTTGCCTCGGACCTCAAAGGGGATCGCTTCCAGGTGATCGCCGAGACAGGGCCCGAACACGCATTCGCCCTGATCCAGGGTGAACAGTGCGCCGTGAGTCGAGCAGAGGATGTGCGCGCCGTCGAGGTCGAGAAATTCATTCTCTTGGTATTCGAGGCGCAGGCCCAGGTGTGGGCAGTTGTTCCGGTAGAGAAACAGCTGACCATCGGACTTGACTGCAACAATGGCAAGGTCCACGAGGTCCAGCCCCCGAGCGCCATCTTCGGGGATTTCATCCAGGCTACAGAGTGGGCGCGGCATGGGTGTTCCAAGTCAATCACGGCTGCGCAGTATACCTGCGCCATGCCGCGCCCAGCCCCTTGGCGCAGGT
>DHQM01000199.1:1588-2038 GCA_002408105.1 Gammaproteobacteria bacterium UBA5338
CAGCCCCTTGGCGCAGGTCAGGGCACTGTGGTGAGTGGAAGCAGCAACCACAGGGTCGCGGGACAGCACACCACCCCAGCGCCATTCTTGACCTCGACTTGCACTTCCACCTGCCCTTCGCCGTCCGCAATGTCTGTGCTCAGCACGCACCCATCCAGCACGGCAGTGTCACCCGCAACGATGGGAACTTTCATGTGCATTCGGCGGCGTTGCAGGAACGCAGCAGGACCGCTCCACTCGAGCACGTACCGGTCCAGCAGTCCGTGGTAGAACATCGTGTTCAGGTAGATGTTCTCCACCCCCTGAGCTTGGGCGTAGCTGGGCTCATGGTGACCTGGAAAGTAGTCTCGAGTTGCCGCGGCCATTTGAATGACGCGGCGGTAGGGCAAGGGCATGCGCAGGGTGGGTAAATCCGCACCGGGTGAGATGTCTTCGAACCGGCGGGAGCGG
>DHQM01000199.1:2362-6554 GCA_002408105.1 Gammaproteobacteria bacterium UBA5338
TGATCGGCTACGCATCGGCGGGCCCCTCCTCCGCGGTTTCGGGTGCAGGTTGGGATGGGGTGTAGCGAAACACCTCGTTGGTGTGGATGGCGACCAGTTCACCGCGCTGGTTGTGGTAGGCCGTGCGGGTGGTCAGAAAACAACCTGTGCCCAGACGGGTGTGCTTTTCATCGCTGACTGCCACCAGTTGCTCTTGGGTGGACAGCCGGTCACCGACGAGCATTGGGCGGATGAATTCGGTGTCGGTGGACACATTGATGATGGTGGTGCCCGGCAGTGGAATGTTGAGTGCGCCGCCATCGCTGTTGGTGGCGGCCACCGGTGTCCAGTCGAAAGGCATGCCCCACACCATCAACATACCCGGTGGCGATTGGATGGCACCGGATTGTTGGCGTGCCCAGTCCGGGTCCCAGTAGCCCGGGTGGCCGTCTTCCACCACGCTGGCGTAGAACTGCACCATTGGCCAGTTGATGTCGATGGGGTGGTACCTGACGGCCCCGCGTGTTCCGACCAGGGCCTGACCCTGGCGCACCGTGCCTTGCGGCATGTCCAAGCCGATGCGACCACCCATGTGCGAATCCCTCCACGTTGAATTTTTGTTTTTGTTTTTGTTCTTGCCCGCACTGCTTATTAGGGGCTGCGACCCTTTGGTGGCCCCTGAAAGCGGGTCTGGCTGACCGGGATCAATCCGCGGTTTCCCGCGCAGCGGTAAGGTCGCACTTTTTCATCGCACATTCAAAATCCAGAATAGGAGGGGACGCAATGAACGATGCCATCGTGGTGCGGCGGCTGGTGATCACCCTTGGAGTACTCGTTGGTGTCATGGTGACCCTCATCGTGGTTGCGGCCGCTCTGGGATAACGGCTTGGCGGCGATTGGCGCGGCCTTCCCATGCCCAGGGCGGGGCCCACGTGGTACGGTGTGGGCCGGTTCCCGCTTGGGTGCGGGCCCGGTTGGTCACTATTTTAAATAACACTAAACCGACCACAGAGGATGCACTGAGATGGACTTTACGCTGTCTGACGAACACCAGTTGATCATCGACGCTGCGGACAAAATCGCTCAACGATTCGACCGGAAGTACTGGCTCGACTGTGCAAAGGAGAAGCGGTTCCCTCAGGAAATGTGGGACGAACTGGGTGACATGGGTTACCTGGGCATCACTTGCCCTGAGGCGTACGGTGGTGCCGGCATGGGCATGTTTGAGTTGGCCCTGCTGCAGGAGCGCCTCGCCGAGCATGGTGTGGCCTTGCTGTATTTTGTCGTCAACCAAGGCATTGCCATGCCGTGCATTTCCAAACATGGCACCGAAGAGCAGAAGCAGCGCTGGCTGCCGGCCATGGCCCGGGGTGAGACAAAATGCTGTTTCGCCATCACCGAGCCCAATGCCGGGACCAACACTTTCAAAATCCAGACCATTGGAAAACCCGAGGGCGACGACTTTGTCCTCAACGGGTCCAAGCTGTTCATCAGTGGCATCAACCAGGCCGATCATGTGCTGGTCGTGGCACGCACCCAGGCGTATTCGGAGGTGGGGGAAGGCCGCAAGTACGAGGGCATCACCCTGTTCGTGGTGGATACCGACTCACCGGGCCTCACGTTTGAGCCCATGGACACCATGCTGCAGAACACGGAGGGACAGTTCTTTGTCTACTTCAATAACGTGCGGGTGCCGAAGGCCAACGTGATCGGTGAGGTGAACAAGGGGCTGTATTCCATGTTCGACGCGCTCAATCCGGAGCGCATCGTGGTGGCTGCAGGCGCGGTCGGTGCTGGCAGGTGGGCGCTGAAGAAAGGCGTCGAATACGCCAACCAGCGGGTGATCTTTGACCGTCCGATCGGTGCATACCAGGGCCTTCAGCACCCCATGGCGGACGCTGCAGCGCTGCTGGAATCCGCTTGGCTGATGACCCAGAAGGCTGCCTGGCAACACGATCGGGGCGAAAATGCGGGCAAGGCAGCCAACATTGCCAAGTACATGGCGACCGAGGCGAGTTACCGCGCAGCCGACTCAGCCCTGCAGGTTCATGGCGGGTATGGGTTCACCGAGAGCATGGATATGCTGCACAGTTTCGTCGGCGCGCGTCTGGGTAAGGTTGCACCCATCAACCGTGAGATGACGCTCAATTTCATCGGCGAGCACATTCTCGGAATGCCCAAGTCCTATTGACGCCCTCGATTGCGGGGCACAGTGTTCTAGCGGTGCCCCGCGGTCCGCGAATTCGTACGGCCGTGTGGCCCAAGCGCGTCGCATCCTGACGCGAGGTTCCCGGTGGCGAGGGCGCTACACTACAATACGCGCAGGCGTTCGAGCTGAGTGCCGCCATCAACCGTTCCGCCACCCTGCCATGCGGAGTTGTTCGTGATTGATCTGTATTTGTGGCAAGTTGCCTTGCTCGTATTGATAGGAATGGCCATCGGCGGCGGAGCCGCCTGGGTCATCACCGCGGCACGCAAACGCGGTTCGGGAGAAGAGGTCCACCAACTGCGCGAACAGCTGGCGGGGTACAAGCGCGACGTCGAGGCCCACTTCGTCGAGTCGGCCCAGCAGGTGGCGGCGCTGCGCACGGCCTTGGAACTGACCGCGAGCCAACTGGCGTCAGGCGCTGAGTCGCTTTGCGGGCCGGGCACCGCAGAGCGGCTGCGGCTGCAGCAAGCACCCGCCACAGCCGACACCCGCGCGCAATCCCTTGAGCCGCCGCGTGACTACGCCCCCAAGACCGACCCACAAGCCAAAGGCATGCTGGCCGAAGACTTCGGGCTCGACAACGGGCGCTGAACTGAGGTCCGCCGCCACGCTGACTCAGATCGGGTTGGGGATGTCGATGAACCGGTGCTTGAGGTCGAACTCGGCCGCGAGGTGGTCGCCAAGCGCCCGCACCCCGTAGCGTTCGGTAGCGTGGTGCCCGCAGGCGAAGAACTCCACTTCCAACTCCCGCACACTGTGCGTTGTCTGCTCTGACGCCTCTCCCGTGATGAAGGCGTCAACACCCTCTGCTGCGGCGGCTTCGATCAACCCCTGCCCTGCGCCTGTGCACCAGGCGATGCGCTCGATTGTTCCGCGCCCGGCGCCGATGTGAATTGGCATCCGCTGAAGCCGGTCGCGCAGTGACTGGGCCAGGGCGTCCGGGGTCACCGGACGGGGCAGCCGACCTTGGTGCAACAGCCCGTCTGGTTCGGTCCCGCGTATGGTGCCTTCGGTGATCCAGCCCATGTGAGATGCGAGCTGGGCGTTGTTGCCAAGTGTTGGGTGCACGTCCAGGGGCAGGTGATAAGCCGCCAGGCCCATCTGGGTTTCGATCAGGGTGCGGACCCGGGTGAAGCGTGCGCCGGTCAGCGTCGGGTTGTCGCTCTTCCAAAAGTAGCCGTGGTGCACGATGACCAGGTCGGCCTTCCATTCGGCGGCAGCCTCGAGCAACGCCAAAGACGCAGTGACTCCCGTGACCAGACGCTGTACATGGTTGCCCCCTTCCACTTGCAAGCCGTTGGGGCAGTGGTCGCGGTACCGGCCAATTTCCAGCAGCTGGTTGCAGTGCGCTGTGATGGTCGAGATGGTGCTGGCCATTTGCGGCAAAGGTCCTGGTTATAATCGGCACCCGCACTGGCAAAGGCCCTGGTGGCGGGTGTGTGTTGAGGTGAAGATGCAGTTTATCAAAGCGATGACCGTACCGGCCTTGGTGGGCCTGGTGGTGGGGCTCAGTGTGTTGTTGGTGGACGCCCGGCGTACGCCTGTCGAGCCGGTGGTGCGCGCGCCGGCTCCACTGTCGGCCGGGGAGACCTATGCAGCGGCGGTTGCACGTGCGGCACCGGCGGTGGTTAATATTTATACCCGCAAGCGGGTTGCCGAGCTGCCGCACCCCTTGCTCAGCGACCCTTTTTTTCAACGCTTCTTTGGATCGCGCGGGCTGCAAACCCCTGAGCAGCGAGAGTCGAGCCTTGGATCTGGCGTGATCATGACGGCGGACGGTTACGTGTTGACCAACCACCACGTCATCGCCGATGCGGAAGAAATCCTCATCCTGCTTCGCGATGGTCGGCAGAGTCCGGCACGCCTGGTCGGGGTGGATCCAGAGACCGACCTTGCGGTGCTGCAGGTGGACATTGCAGGGGTACAGCCCATCGAGTGGGCCCCCCAGGAGACTGTGCGGGTTGGAGATGTGGTGCTCGCGATCGGCAACCCCTTTGGGGTGGG
>DHQM01000035.1 GCA_002408105.1 Gammaproteobacteria bacterium UBA5338
CGCACCTGTTCCGTGCCCACAATGCACCGCTCGGCATCGACTTCATCCGTGGCGGGGGGCTACCGCAGCCGTACCCTGGGGCGGCCGTTGTGGCGCTGCACGGGTCCTGGAACCGCAGCCAAAAGGATGGGTACTCGGTGGTTGTGCTGCGCCCAGACGGGCACGGAGGTTTCGACGAGCGCCCCCTGGTCACTGGCTTCGAGCGTGGTGGCCAGGTGATCGGCCGGCCAGTGGACGTTCAAGAAGGGCCGGATGGGGCGCTCTATATCAGCGATGACCACGCCGGCCAGGTGTATCGACTGAGCCACCGCCTGGAGTAACCGGAGCCTGGGACGCGGCTTGATGCTTCCATTCGCTGGGCTTCGAGCCTGCACCAAGCCCATCACTCGCTGTTCACTTATTTTACAGTCCGACAGGCTGTACCCCAGAAACTGCAGGTGACCAGCCCCCGCAAAAGCCACCAACACCGCACGGGAAGCAGCCACAAAAGTTCAATAACAGATTTATGATCAACATGTTGAAGAACGTCAAGGCAAGCACGCACAAACCTCGAACGAACCAAATTGAAAATATGGCCCACATTTTGCTTTACGTTTAATGCTTGAACAATACGAGACGCTGCCCTTGACCGGGATCACCCCGTCTCTCCGCATTGAACTCTAAGGAATGAGGTTCTGCCACATGAAAGCAAGCAAACAACTGATCGCCGCAGGGGCTGTGCTTCTTGGCACCGGCCTCGCTACCCAATCGCAGGCTGCAACCGCAATCTTCTGGGACCACCTGCTTCCCGTTGACCAAAGACTGTGCGAAATTGGCGCCCTTTGTGACCCGTCCGAATTGATCGGCATCGGCTACGACAGCTCGCTTTGGGCTGGCGGAACCCTGAACTCAGCTTGGCTGTCCGTGTATTTGAGCGATGATATAGACATCGTCCCCGCGATCGAGATCGCTCAAATCGAAGCCATTGAGGGCAACGCCCTTGGCGTCTTCTACACCGAAGAGGTGGATGGCCCCCTCCCAGGCATCGAGTTCCTGATCAATGTCACCAACTATGTCGCCGCAGACACCAATGACCTGTTCACGGCGCTGTTGGTGGCGGAACAGGGCGACTTCGAATACCATCAGTCTTCGCTCGCGATCGACTACACCCCGGCACCGGTTCCTGTGCCCGCTGCAGCCTGGTTGTTTGGCTCTGCAGTTGCCGGTCTGGCGGCCATGCGCAAAAACCGCAACACCGCCTAGAGCAACCCGACAGCCAGTCTCAGGCTGTCTAGCACACCCGAACCCGGGCCGCGCAGCTACACTGGCGCAGCCCGGGTTCGGCTTTTTTGGCCGCCTGTCGGCGGACCGATCGCAGCGCAGCAGCTGGGGGAAACCATGATGCCCACACCTCCGCTGCTGTTGATGCGGCACGGCAAATCCGACTGGTCGCAAGACATTGCAGACATCGACCGCCCCCTAAAGCCCCGCGGTCGCGCCGCCAGCACAGCGGTGGCCGACTGGTTGGGGCGCACCAGCCTCATCCCCAGCAGCATCCTCACCTCACCGGCCGCCCGGACCCTCCAGACCGCACAAATCGTCCAAAACCGGCTGCAATTGCCCACATGCACGGTCCAAACCGACGCCCGCATCTACGGCGCCTCGGACGAAATGCTCCGCAGGGTCCTGGCCGAATTCACCACCCGCAATGCCTCGACTTCACGGCCTGGGCCACTGCTCCTGGTGGGTCACAACCCGGGCCTCGAACAACTGCTCCAGTGGCTGGACCCCAGCCAACGACCCGCTTCCGATGGCAAGCTGATGCCCACTGGAACCTTGGCGGTGTTGGACGGGAAGGCGCCACTCAGCGAGTTGGTGCGCGGCTGGGGCCACACCCGCGCTTTGGTGCGCCCACGCTCCTTGCGAGCGCCCATCTGACCCCGGAACAGCGCCACCTGCCGGGACCACAGGCCACATGGCGCTATGCCAGGAGCACGGCCACCACGCCGGTGACCACGATGCCATCGAAGGTGCCGGCGCCCCCGATGGCCACCAGAGGCGCCCCAAGGCGGTGCAATTGCGGCAACCGCAGGAGATCAGCGCCCACCAAGGGGCCCAGGACCCCGGCAACGAAAGCGACCGACGGGGCCTGCTGCGGCGCCACAACCCATGCCGAGAGCACCGCCACGGCGGCCGGCACCAGGGGGCGCATCAACACGCCGACACCGAGCACCAGCGTTGATGTCCAATGGCACACCGCAACGTTCAGGACGACCGCACCGGCCACAGCCAGCCAGGGCATCGAAGGAGCGTCCGCCAGGCGCACGAGCTGATACACCACAACCGCCATCGGCACAACGCACCCACCCAGGTTGACCGCCACCACCCCTTCACGTGGCACGGGCCATCCAAGGGAGGGCGAGCGCGGCCACCCCAATCTCGGCGCTGACTGCAACGCCGGCGAAACCGCTGAAAACCGATACAGCCGCAGGTTGATCAGTCCACCGAGCAGCATGGCCACCAGCACGGCCATTGACCAGCCGGGACTGAGCCCCAGCTTGGCAAGCGCAGCCAAACCCGCATTGGCGAGCAGCCAGGGCAAAGCCGCCAGCGCCACCAACACCGCGAAAAAACCCAAACATCCAGGCCGGGCACTTCGCTGCAACGCCGCCTCCAGTGGCAATTCGGTACCGGTCGCCCGAGCTCCTACGGCGTTGTGTCCTCACCCCCCTGCGGCCTCGCTTGCCGGGTGCGCTCGAAGGCCGCGCTCAGGAACCCCTGCATTTGTGCCCAGGAATCGGCGTCCGCCTTGGCGTCATAGGCCAACGGAAGACCAAAACGTTGGCCGACCTCATCGGCACCCGGATTGGTGAAACTGTGCAATACGCCCGGGTAGTTGACGAACCTGTAGTCGACACCAGCGGCGTCCATTTCTTGTTTAAATGCTGCGATCTGCTCATCCGGCACAAAGGGGTCCGCCGCACCGTTAAATACCAGCACACGCGATTTCACTTTCCCAGGCTGCGCGGGCAATGGCGTTGCCAAGCTCCCGTGAAAGCTGACCACCGCTTCAAGTGGCAGGCCATCGCGCGCCGCCTGCAGCACCACCCCGCCGCCAAAGCAATACCCGATCGCCGCCAGTCGGTCAGTGTCTGTGGAAGGCAGGCGCTTCAGCGCCTCGATCGCGGCCTGCATGCGCCGGCGCGCCTCCGGCAGGTCCCCACCCAGGCGCTGGGCAAAGGCCCCGGCCTCGTCCGGGTGGTCAGCAACCTGGCCGTCACCGTACATGTCGACCGCCAGCGCCACATACCCCAGTTCGGCCAAGTCGCGGGCACGGCTGCGGGCATACTCATTGAGGCCCCACCACTCGTGGACCACCAGGACTCCGGGCCGAGGCCCCTTGAACCGGTCGTCCCAGGCGGCGTATCCGTGCATGCGGGTGTCGCCACTCACGTAGTGCACCGGCTCGCTGACGAGCTCTGCCCGCGCACCAGCGGCGAGACAGGCCAGACCCAAAATCGATATCCCCCGCAATAAAGACAATCCCACTCGGTTCATTGCGCTTCCTCCACGGTTCCGTACAGTTCAACGCCGCAGTGATCCCGGCGCACCAGTCACTGCTGCCTGCCGCGCACCTTACCCCAAAAACGCCAAAACGCATGCGCATACATGAGGGTGTCCTTTGAGGACCCAGCCGCACCGCACCGCGCCATGACAACCCATAGCAAACCCGTTAGAGTAGACGCCGGTCTCATCGGGTCCTGCCGGCAGACCGGCCGCAGTCGCGGCCGCGCCGGTGTACACAGACTCCACAACCACCAATAACGAATACCAGTCCGAGGAATCACCTATGAAAGCTGCCGTTCTGCGCGAGGTGGGTCAGCCCCTGCAAATCGAAGACGTTCAGATCGACAAACCCGGCCCCAACGAAGTCTTGGTCCGCACTTCTGTGGCCGGTGTCTGCCACAGTGATCTGCACTTTATCGAGGGGCACTATCCCTACCCGCTGCCGGCTGTGCTGGGCCACGAATCGGCCGGCGTTGTGGAAGCCGTGGGCTCCAACGTCACCTATGTCGAACCTGGCGACCACGTGATCACCTGCCTTTCCGTGTTTTGCGGCCACTGCGAGGACTGCTTGACCGGACACATGTCGCGCTGCCAATCCCCTGAGGTGCGCCGCTCACCTTTTGGCCCCCAACCACTGTCGAAAGACGGCAGCCCAGTGTTTCAGTTTCTCAACCTCTCTTCGTTCGCCGAGCAGATGGTGGTGCATGAACACGCGCTGGTGAAAATCCGCAAAGACATGCCGCTGGACCGCGCCGCACTCATTGGCTGCGGGGTCACGACTGGTGTAGGTGCCGTCATTCACACCGCCCAGGTCGAGCCGGGCTCGACGGTGGCAGTGATTGGCTGTGGCGGCGTGGGCCTCGCAGCGATCAACGGCGCCGCCATCGCCGGCGCCGGGCGCATCATTGCCGTCGACATGCAGCCAAGCAAACTCGAGTTGGCGAAAAAGTTTGGCGCCACAGACATCGTCAATGCAGGCGACGGCGACCCAGTCGAACAGGTGATCGAAATGACCGGTGGCGGGGTCCACTACAGCTTTGAGGCCATTGGGCTTAAGGTCACCACCGAGCAGTCTTTCAGAATGTTGCGCCGCGGCGGCACCGCCACCGTAATCGGCATGATCCCCGTGGGCACCATGGTCGAACTGCATGGCCCGGACTTCCTCCAAGAAAAGCGCATACAAGGCTCCATCATGGGATCCAACCGGTTCCGTGTGGACATGCCACGGTTCATCGACTTCTACCTGGCCGGGAAGCTCCACCTGGATGAACTGATCTCCAAGCGCATCCAGCTGAACGAAATCAACGGTGCATTCGATGCACTCAAAACCGGCGAGACGGCGCGACAAGTCATCGTGTTTGACCAGTAAAACGCTGGAGCGCACGCTGACCTCCACAACGGGCCGGCCATTGCCGGCCCGTTGTCGTTTGGCCCAAACCGTGGCTTGATCTTGACCCCACGATGAACGTTTCCGGCCCTTCCACAGATGCTGCGGTGGCGCCCGGCCAAGGCCGGTGCGTGGGCGTCATCGACTCGGGTGTGGGCGGATTGGCTGTGACTGCAGTGCTGCGGGACCAGCTTCCGGCGGCCACCTGGCACTGTTTCGCGGACAGTGCTTGCGCGCCCTATGGCTCGCGCAGCACCGCTTGGATTCGCAATCGGGTACTCCAAAGCGCTGAGCTGCTGCTTGACGCTGGCGCCGACGCCCTGGTCATCGCCTGCAACACGGCCACAAGCGCGGCCGCCGACTGGCTGCGTGCACGGCTCAACGTCCCCATCGTGGCCATGGAACCCGCGGTAAAGCCCGCCCTGGCTGAGGCCGATGCGGCCGAAGTGGCTGTCTTGGTGACACCCCACACTGCGCAAGGCACGCGCCTGGCTCGGCTCATCGCAGCGCACGATGCCGGCGGGCGCGTTCATGTATTGGCGTGCCCGGGCCTGGTGGAAGCGATTGAGTCCGGCGCTGACAGTACACAGATCGCACAGCTCGTCGAGGTACTCACGGTGCCTGTCCGGGACTGTCGCCGCGTGGTGCTTGGCTGCACCCACTTTCCCTTGGTCATCCCAGAGCTGCGGGGCTGCTTCTGCCCCGACGCAGCCTTGATCGATCCGGCACCCGCGGTGGCCAGGCAACTCGCCCTGCGCCTGCAGGAGGTGGCTCCCAGTCACTCCACCGCCAGCGCGGGCCTGCACTGCTGGACGAGTGGGACTCGCGCGGCGCTCGAGCGCCAGCTCGACCGCTGGCCACTCGGCCTGGCGCCCCAGTCGATTCGCGCCCAGGTTCTGCCTACCGACCCCTTGCCCGGCCGCTTCAGCGCGGTACCATAGACCCACCAACGGAGGAGCCATGCCCGCCACCCGCAACTACAGTCGCGTTGACCGCTGGTTCACCCAGGTCGGCAAGGCGTTGAACACCCTTGCGGGGGCGCAAGGGGTGGCAGACCGCCCATCGCCTGCCCATCAGGTGGCTGACGCGGGGGCCGATGCGCTGTCGGAGGCCGAGCGGCGCCACGCCGCAGGCTTGATGCGCGTCAACCACGCCGGGGAAATCTGCGCACAGGCGCTCTACCAAGGCCAAGCGCTCTGCGCCCGAAGCGCAGGTGCCGAACGGCGCATGCAGCGCGTCCCTCG
>DHQM01000158.1:0-452 GCA_002408105.1 Gammaproteobacteria bacterium UBA5338
AACAGTTTCACCCAGTTCGTGCCCGGCCATGTGCATCTGAAGGATCTGGGGCAGATGGTGGCGCGGGAAATCGAGGCCGCAGGCGGGGTCGCCAAGGAATTCAACACCATCGCCATCGATGACGGCATCGCCATGGGGCATGACGGGATGCTGTATTCCCTGCCCTCGCGCGAGGTGATCGCCGATGCGGTGGAATATATGGTCAACGGCCATTGCGCCGATGCGATCGTGTGCATCTCCAATTGCGACAAGATCACCCCCGGCATGCTGATGGCCGCGATGCGCCTGAATATCCCGGTGGTGTTCGTCTCCGGCGGGCCGATGGAGGCCGGCAAATTCATCCTGGATGACGGCAGCACCAGGATGCTGGACCTCATCGATCCGATGATCAGCGCCGCCGATGACAATGTGTCCGATGAAACCGTCGGCAAATATGAGCGCTCCGCCTGTCC
>DHQM01000158.1:755-2030 GCA_002408105.1 Gammaproteobacteria bacterium UBA5338
ACCTGCGGCTCCTGTTCCGGCATGTTCACCGCCAACTCGATGAATTGCCTCACCGAAGCCCTGGGGCTGGCGCTGCCCGGCAACGGCAGTCTGCTGGCGACCCACGAAGACCGACGCGAACTGTTCCTCGCTGCCGGGCGCACCGTGGTGAACCTAACCCGGCGCTACTACGAAGAAAACGACACCAGCGCCTTGCCCCGTGAAATCGCATCATTCAAGGCGTTCGAAAACGCCATGAGCCTTGACATCGCCATGGGCGGTTCGACCAATACCGTGCTGCACTTGCTGGCGGCTGCGCAGGAAGGGGAAATCGATTTCCACATGGCGGACATCGACCGGCTGTCGCGGCAGGTGCCGAACCTGTGCAAAGTGGCGCCTGCCACCCCCGACTACCACATGGAAGACGTGCACCGGGCCGGCGGCGTGATGGGTATCCTCGGTGAGCTGGAGCGGGCCAAGCTGCTGCACACTGACGTGCCCACAGTCCACAGCCCCAGTCTGGGCGAGGCGCTGGCGCAATGGGACCTGGTGCGCAGCACCGATCCCAAGGTGAAGCTTTTTTTTCAGGCCGGGCCCGCGGGCATCCCGACCCAAACCGCGTTCAGCCAGGCGACGCGCTACCCCAGTGTGGACGATGACCGCGCCAATGGTTGCATCCGCAGCCTGGAACACGCCTATAGCGAAGACGGCGGGCTGGCCGTCCTGTTCGGCAACATTGCCGAGAAAGGTTGCATCGTGAAAACCGCCGGGGTTGACGCCAGCATCCTGCGCTTTGCTGGCCCGGCGCGCATTTTCGAAAGCCAAGATGCAGCGGTACAGGCAATATTGGGCGACGAGATCCGCCCCGGCGACGTACTGGTAATTCGCTACGAAGGCCCCCGCGGCGGACCGGGCATGCAGGAGATGCTGTACCCGACCAGCTACCTCAAATCCAAAGGCCTCGGAAAGTCCTGCGCGCTGTTGACGGACGGGCGCTTCTCTGGCGGCACCTCGGGGCTCTCCATCGGGCATGTGTCGCCCGAAGCCGCCGAACAGGGCACCATCGCACTGGTGCAGGAAGGCGACCCAATCGAGATCGACATTCCCGCGCGCAGCATTCAGCTGGCGGTGGACGACGCCACCCTGGCACACCGCCGAGAAGCCATGGAGGCACAGGGGACATCGGCCTGGCGCCCGGCAACCCCGCGCACCCGCCAGGTCTCTACGGCCCTCAAGGCCTATGCCCTGCTCACCACCAGCGCCGACCGGGGGGCCGTGCGCAACCGGGCCCTGCTG
>DHQM01000158.1:2374-13385 GCA_002408105.1 Gammaproteobacteria bacterium UBA5338
TTAATCGATTGATTTATAAGATTATTTATTTTTGGCACAAATTTGGCTATCCCCTATGCGCTGGCCGCCAGTAGCGCGGCCGTCCAACGCATCACAGTTGAACACGCACACACGCAAAGAAAAGGGGAACGCCATGCACCAACGCAACCGCAGCCGCTTTGCCGTCGGACTCGTTGCAGCCGCCGGCCTCGTGGCCACCGCGCAGATCCAAGCGACGCCGATTACAGTCGATACCAACCTGTGGACCCTGGACACCGCGCCGTCGCACGGTGGCAGCACCACCTCCTGGACCTCGGTTGGGGGCAACCAAGCCATTCAAAACACCAACACCAATGGCTCGCTGATCAGCAACTTCAGCTACACCGGCGATTTTGTGTTCTCCGGCAAGTTGACACCAACCACCGCCTCCTTTAACGACGACGACATTCTCGGTGTGGTCTTCGGCTGGACCGACGCTGCGAACCACTACCGCCTCGGCTGGGAGCAAGGTGGCTGGAACGACACTTCCGGCGCGAGCGGGCTTTGGCTGGTTCGAGAACAGGGCGGAGTCAGCAGCATTCTGTTTCAACAAGAGCTGTTCTGGAGCGACAATGTGGCGTACGACTTCGAAGTCGGGCGCAGTGGCAATCAGATTTCCTTCTCTCTTGCAGGGGTAAGCCAATCCTTTGTCGACACCACCTTCATGAGCGGAAAGGTTGGCTTCTACACCGAGAGCCAAACAGCCCGATTTGAAGGCCTGAGCAGCGCTCCACAGCCACCGGGTGCAACGGTCCCAGAGCCTGGCAGCTTGGTTCTGCTTGGTGCTGGGCTGCTCGGTGCCGGCGCTGCCCGGCGGCTGCGCCGCTAAGCGCCCATCTCCGATGGGTTAAAACACAGAGGGGGCCCTTCACGGCCCCCTTTTTTTGGAAGGGCCCGACGGCGCGGCCTCAGCCCCCAGGCGCAGTTTGCTTTCTGATCAGGGTGGTGAAGCTGAAACCGGGTGTGTTCTGCGAGGCTGGGTGATCGGCCCGCTCAGTGATTTGCCAGTCATGCCAGTCCCATTCCGGGAAACGCGTGTCCCCCCCAACCTGCAAATCAATCAGGGTCAAATAGAGCCTGGTCGCTCGAGCCAGCGTCTGTGCATACAGATTGCCCCCGCCAATCACCATGACTTCCTCGGCGCCGGAGCGCGCCGCACTCGCTTGTGCCAAGCGAAGGGCCGTGTCCAGATCATGTGCCACCTGTACGGCCTTTGGGCGGTAGTCGGACTGGGCGCTGACCACGATGTTGTCGCGCCCGGGCAACGGCTTGCCGATGGACTCAAAGGTTTTGCGGCCCATGACGACTGGTTTGCCAAGGGTAAGTTGCTTGAAGTGCCTCAGGTCTTCAGGTACATACCAGGGCATCTGGTTGTCACGGCCGATGATTCGATCTCGGTCCATGGCGGCAATCAGGGCGATGGGAACCATGGGGCACCTCGGTGGAACTGAGGAAGCAGGGCGGCGGGCCACACCCAACCCGAGACATGCCCCCACAGCGAGCAAACCAATGAAAAAATTACAATATCAAATTAAAGACGGGCTCTGCTCGATTCAACTCGACGACGGCCGCGTCAACGCCATGAACCTGGACTTTTTTATGGAGTTGCACGAGGCCTTGGACCAGGCGGAAAAGTTCCGCTGCCGTGCCGTCAGCTTTCGTGGCCGCGAGGGCCTGTTCTCGGCCGGATTGGATCTCAAGTACATGCCAACACTTGAGTCCAAGGCCCGGGCTCGGTTCTCGCAAACCTTTGCGCGCACCATTTTGCGCGTCTTTACCTTTCCGATTCCGACCGTGGCAGCGGTGACCGGACACGCCATCGCCGGCGGAGCCATCCTGGCGTTCGCCTGTGATCGGCGAATCATATTGGCCGGCAACCACCGGGTGCAGATGAACGAGATCAAAAACCGCATGGCGCTGCCGAATTGGATGTCGTTGATTTGCGCCACAGCGATTCCGGCGCACCGGCTGACGGAACTCACCCTCCACGCCCGCGCCTACAACCCAGAAGAAGCCGTGGCCGCGGGGCTGTTCGAAGCCACCGCGCAGGACCTTAACGACCTCGACGCGCAGGTGACAGCGTGCTACCAGGACTACTTTGAGTTCGACCTGCCAAGTTATGCAACCACCAAACGCTGGATGCGCAGCCGGGCCGCAGAAGAAGCCCTGGTGCACTTAAAAGACGTACAGGCGAGCACCTTGTTCGAGGACTAGCCAGCCACAGCGATGGCAAGGGTCAGGGCAGCACAGACCACCACCTGGGTCGCAATGACGGCACGGATGGTGCCAAGCCAACCGGATTGGTAGTCCGTCGCAGTGGCACTTCTCCAGAGCGCACATGCAGCGAACGGAGCACACGCCCAAACCACCAGCGCAGGCGCTGCCAACCACCCGAGCCACACCGCCAAGCTGGTGCCGGCGAAGGGCGTCAGCACCGCAAGACGCAGTGCAGCCTCTGCGCGACCCGCCCCCCACCGCACCGCACAGGTGCGCTTGCCGACCCGCGCATCCGCCCAGCGGTCCGGGAAACCATTGACCAGCAGGACCGCCCCCGACAAGGGGGCAATTGCGAGGCCAAGCACCCAAGGGCCCAACTCCCAGGCTGTGCCGGTCTGGATCCGGTAGGCGCCAACCACGGGCAGCACCCCATAGCAGAGGGCGATGACCGGCTCGCCCCAACCACGCGACTGCAGGCGCCAAGGAGGCAACGAATACGCCACCGCACAGGCTGCACCGACGGCACCGTACCGCAGAAGCTCCAGGTCCCACCAAAAACTCAGGAGCAGTCCCGCCGACACACCGGCGGCCAGCAAACCCCAGCCCGTCGCCGCCACCTGAGCGGGCCGAAAGCGACCGGCTTGAATGAAGCGGCTGCCGCCCGCCCAAGGTGTGAGCGGACGGGTGTTGGCAGCGTCGCAGCCGTTGAGGTGGTCGGCGTAGTCGTTGAGCAGGTTGGCGGCCGCAGCGATCAGCAGCACCGCCGCCAACGCCAAGCCGGCGGGTCCCCACTGCCACGCCGCCGCCTCCGCCGCGCCAAGCACGGTGCCCAATGCCACCGGGCCTACCACAACCACCAGAAATCCCGGACGCGGCGCCAACACCCAATCGACCCAAGACCCCGAATCAGCTTCAGTCACCTGCGCCGTGCCGGGCGCTACCACCGGCGCCACAACCACAGCACCAGCGAGAGCACGGTGCTCACCAGGACCATGGAAGTGATCGGCAGCCAAACTTTGAACCCAGACCGATCGATGAAGATGTCGCCAGGCAACCGGCCAAGCGGCAGCTTGCTGAGCCATGGCCAAGCGACGCCGGTCAGCACCAGAATCGCCCCGAGCAGGATCAACCAACGGTTCATGGCAACAGCTCGATTGGCTGCAGGCCTGTGGCGCGCCGCAACATCAGAACCCTCGGGTTTCGCCAATGTCCATGATCCAGGCGCGGCCTGGGTCGAGCCCGCGCTCGGCGGCTGCCGCGGTGAACCGCTGAGGGGCCTCCACCAGGCCGTCGAAACCGAGCGCGACGGTGCCCCAGTGCAGGCCCACCAGTATCTCGGCCTGCACGTCGAGCCCAATCTGCAGGCAATCCGCCGGCGCGCAGTGGTGCCCGCGCATGACCTCGCGGGGCAAGAAAGCACCGATGGACAAGACCGCCAGATCGAAGGGGCCATACCGGTGCCCGGTTTCTGCGTACACAGGCCCATACTCCGCATCGCCTCCAAAATAGACCCGACGTCCACTGTCTGACTTCAGGGCAAACCCGGCCCAGAGCGTGTCGTTGGTGCGCCACAGACTGCGCTTGGACCAGTGGATCACCGGCAAAGCAGTCACATCTAGACCACCTACCCTCAGCTGTTCGTGCCAGTCCAATTCGACCACGAGCGAAAACCCTTGCTCACGAACAAGCTCCGCCAGTCCCAAGGGCACAACCACCACCGGATCCTGGCGTTCGGCAATTGCCTGCAGACTCGGGAGGTCGAGGTGGTCGTAGTGGCTGTGGCTGATGAGTATCAGGTCGATGGGCGGGAGCTCTTCAACGCTGAGGGCTGGAGGGACCGCGCGCTTGGGCCCGAACGGCGGAAGCGGCGAGCAGTGGTCGGTGAACCAGGGGTCAGTCAGCACTTGATGCCCATCCAGTTCGATCAACGCGGTCATATGGCCGATCCAGGTGATGCTGTCTTGGCCTACAGCAGACTGCACTGCGGCGCGCACGTCCGAACGGGGCAAGGTGTGGCCCTCAGCGATCGCAGGGTCGAACCGTTGAAACGGGAACCGCACCAGAAAAGGCAGGGTGGTCCAGAATCCGTTCGGTTCGGGGCTGTTCGGTGGGTTACGAAAGCCGTCGGACAAATGGTGGAACGGCGCACCCCCCTGGTGGGTGCCGGGTGCGCAGCCGATCAGCAGCAGACAGAACAGGGCGAGGCTGCTATGTTTGCGCCACCTGTCGGCCCGCGCCAGGGTCCCGCCTGCGGCCCCTGCGCGACCCACCCACCACAAACGGACCCGCGCCAAGTGGCTGCCAGATGTCCGGCCTATTTTCGGTTGTTGTGCCATTTTTCAGCCAGTTGCGCCCAAACCGCGGGCATCTTATGAAAGCGAGGCGCCAAGCGCCAACCCCACGCCTGCGCTCGGGTGCGGTTTGGGCCGGGCTGGCGCAATGCACCGCTGCAATCTGGAGCGGGCTGAGTTCGGCGACACCGCCAGGCACTGCGGGCGGCCCCCAGGTGCGCTACGCGTCGATGCTGCAGGCGCAGGCGGCCGTGGACGACCACGGCCGTCACGGTTGGAGGCTGGTCACTGACGTCGAGCTGCCAAACGGAATCCGGGGCATCGCGTTTTTCGACACCCAATCAGGGACCCGCGCTGGCGAGGACCTCGGCTGTGAAAGCCTCGGACTCGGCATCACCCAGTCTCTCCTGGCAGCACAGCGGTTCGGAGCACAGCTCTCCCGGAGCCACTGCGCCGCGGGACTGAACCTCCGCGACGCAACCCTGACCGCTGATCTGGGCTGGTCGGACTGGTCCAGCCAGTTGAGTCTACGCCACCGCACCCTGGACCTGTCGGGCGCTGCCACAGCCGAACGGGTCCGAACCGAAGCCGCCGGCTGGGGGTTGGCACTGAGCTACCTGGGCGACGATGACAGCAGCGCGACCTTGCGGGTACAGGACGACCGCTATTCGAAACCGGCACTGGACCGCGCGCAGTCCAGTGCCCCGGGGTTGTTCGAGGCGCTTTCAGCACCTTCGGTGCTCGGCATCAGCCAGTCAATTGAGCGCCTTGGCTACGGCCTGGACTTCGTGACCGCAGAAGGGCCCCACCAATACGGTTTCACTTGGTGGCACAGCGAGGGCGCCGCAGTTGACCGGGATGCCGACACGCTGCGCCTGTTTCACTATCGGCCGCTGTCACCAGGACTCGGCCTGGATGCCTCGGTGGGCGCGCAATGGGGTGCAGTGGGGGGGGTGCGGTTCTTCACCGCCTGGGGACTCAGTCTTTTCTGGTGAGCTGTACCCACTCCAGCCGGTTCCGGCTAGATCAGAAAGGAAAGACCAGCGGAATCAGAACCAACACCACCAAGCTATAAACGAGAGACAGCGGCAAACCCAGCCGAACAAAGTCTGTGAACCGATAGCGCCCCGCGCTGTAGACCATCAAATTGGTTTGGTACCCGTACGGTGTGACGAAACTAGCACTCGCGCCGTAGGCCACTGCCATGATGAACGGCATGGGGCTGACGCCAAACCCTTCCGCGAAGCCAAAGGCGATGGGAAACGCCACCGACGCAGCCACGTTGTTGGTGATGAACTCAGTGAGCAGTACGGTCATCAAATAGATGGCGAAAAAACCAAACCACACGCCATTGCCATCGACCAGCGCAACAATCGCCTCGGCGATGGCCGCTGTGACGCCGCTATCAACCATCACCTGGGACAACGCCAAGGCGCTGCCGATGATCGCCATCAGCGCAAAGGGAAAACGGCCCCGGAGTTCCTTTAGGTGGGTGAACCCACAGGCCAGATACGCGGCCAACAAGAACACGAGCAAGTCAAGCAGGGGCACCCAGCCCGCGGCCACTGCAGCCAGTCCACCAAAAAAACTGGCGACCACGGCGACACTGCGCCAGCCATTCAGCCGCTCTCGCTTGACTTGACCGTTGACCAGGTGAAAGTTGTGGTCGCCGTGGCTCAGCGTGTCAAAGTCGTCGCCTACCGCGAGCAACAGCGCGTCGCCGGTGTGCATCCGCAGGTCGCCGATCTTTCCCGATAGCCTCTGGTCTCCCCGCGCGATGGCGACCACTGCCGCGTTGAACTTGGCGCGAAACTCGGCCTCACGCACGGTCTTGCCCGCCAGGCTCGAAAAGCCAGACACAATGACTTCGACCAACCTGGTTTGCTCGATCGGACGCATGTCGCTGACAAACCGGAGCCCTGGAATCTGTTCGAGCTGTTCGACCTCGCCGACATCACCAGTGAACAGCAAAATGTCTTCTGCGCGTATCACCTCCGTGGGCGCCACCGGCGAAATCAGCTGGTTGTCCCGATAGATCTCGACCAGGAACAGGGTTCGAAGCGCTCGCAACTGGTTCTCTTCGATGGTGCGGCCAACCAACGGAGAACCGCGCTCAACCTGGGTTTCAAGAAAATACTCGCGGCTGCTGCGCTCCCCACGTGGATACTCCGGAAGCACCCGGTCTCCCAACACGACCATAACCAGCAGCCCAACGGCGGTGGCGGCGACCCCGACCGGCAGGAAATCAAAAAATCCGAGCGATGGCAGCCCCGCACCCAACACAAAGCTGTTGACGATGAGGTTTGTCGAAGTGCCGACCAAGGTGACTGTGCCGCCCAAAATGGCTGCATACGACAGCGGTATCAACAACTTCGAAGGCAGGAATTGCTTGCTGACGTTGATGCGCCCCATCAGGGACGCAACCACCGCGGTGTTGCTTAAAAAAGCCGAAAGCAACGCGGTGAATAGCCCAAGGCGACTGAGGGTTCCTTGGTACTTTAACCCCAGAATCCGTTGACCAACCCATTCAACGAACAGGGTCTTTTCCAAAACTGGGGAAAGCACCAGCAACAGCACCAGGCTGACCAAGGCCGGGTTGGTGAAGTGCCCGAGCACATCCTCCATCTCGATCTGCCCGGTGAGGACAAACAACAGCAGGGCACCTGGAAACACCGCCTTGGGCTCGAGCCGTCCGCTGACAAGCGCAGCCAAAACCGCCAAGAGCACCAAACTGACAAATAGTGCCGAACTCACATGGGCTCCCAAGACCTGCCGCTGCTGGCGTGTGCGCCATCCGACGCAGCCCGAACCTTCCTCCGCCGGGCCGCGGAAATATAGCACAGCGACCGGATCACCCGACGCGACCACCGCCTCGGATTGACCAGTGTGCCCATCCGGCTTGTATACTCGTCCAGCGAGTGTCCCGGACTGCTTCATGCGCGTTGCTGACACCGAGTCGAGCTACAGCCCCATCAGCCGTACACTTCACTGGGTGATCGCGGTCCTTGCGCTGTTCCTGTTCGGTCTCGGCCTCTACATGCGGGACCTCGGTTACTACGACCCCAACTACCAGCGCCTGCCAGCGCTTCACAAGAGCATCGGTCTTGGCCTGATGTTGGTGTTTGTCCTGCGCCTGGCGTGGCGCCTCATCGTCCGCGGGCCCCGCCCACTCGCATCGCTTTCCGCATGGGAGCGGGTCGGGGCAACCTGGATGCATTTGCTCCTGCTGTGGTTGTTGGCGGGGCTGTTGGCCAGCGGCTACCTGCTGGCCACTGGGGATGGCCGCCCTGCCAGCGCATTCGGCATCGACGTGCTGCCAGCAATTTTTTCCCTCAGCACCAGCGCCCAGGCCTGGGCAGGCCAGGTGCACTTGGCCCTCGCCTATGCGCTTGTAGGCTGCACAGGGTTACACGCGATCGCCGCCTTCAAACACCACCTGGTGGACGGCGACGTCACGCTCAAGCGCATGACCTGGAATCCACCGCACCCGGATCAATCCCCACCAGAGGAATCCAAACCATGAGCCACGCCCGAATGCTGACTGCAGCGCTGTTCTGTTTCACCTGCACCGGAGCCACACTGAGCGCGCCAGCGCAGGCAGCGGACTACCAAATTGACCGCAAGGGCATGCACGCGTTCATCGAATTTCGCATTCAACACCTGGGATACAGCTGGCTGTACGGCCGTTTCAACGACTTTAACGGCACGTTCAGTTGGGATCGAGGCGCCCCGGAAAAGAGCAAGGCGCAGGTGACCATCCAGACTTCAAGTGTCGACACCAACCACACTGAACGAGACAACCACCTGCGGGGGGATGATTTTCTCAACAGCAAGAAACATCCGCAGGCAACCTTCGCAAGCCAGCGCGCCACCCCGACCGAGGCGGGCTTTGTGCTGGAGGGTGAACTCAGCCTGAATGGGGTCGTCAGACCCGTTCGCATCCAAGTCCAACCGATCGGCGAGGGCCCTGATCCTTGGGGTGGCTACCGGGCCGGATTCATCGGCACCACCAAGCTGAAGCTGCGCGATTTCGGCATCGACTATGAACTCGGGCCGGCCTCGCGTGAGGTTGAACTGACCCTGTCGATCGAAGGTGTGCGACAGTAGACCGGGTTCGGTACCGCGATCAAGCCACGGCAATCTTCGGATCTGCGTAGACGTCCTGTATGGCATTCAGCAGCCCGATGCCCTCAGCCATCGGGCGCTGGAAGGCTTTACGGCCACTGATCAAGCCCATACCGCCGGCACGCTTGTTGATGACTGCGGTGCGCACTGCCTGCTGGAGATCGTGTTGGCCTGAGGCGCCTCCGGAATTGATCAGTCCGATGCGTCCCATGTAACAGTTCGCAACCTGGTACCGGACCAGATCGATCGGGTGGTCGCTGGTCAGGGTGTCATACACCTTCGCGTGGGTCTTGCCAAATTGGAGCGCGCTGAACCCCCCATTGTTGGTGGCCATTTTCTGCTTGACGATGTCGGCACCGACGGTCGCGGCCAAGTGGTTGGCCTGTCCCGTGAGGTCGGCCGCGGTGTGGTAGTCGACCGAGTCCACTTTGAACGCGCTGTTGCGCAAGTATGCCCAGAGCACCGTCGCCATGCCCAGTTCATGCGCAGCCGCAAAGGCAGCACCCACTTCCTGGATTTGTCGCCGCGACTCGGGGGAGCCAAAGTAGATGGTTGCTCCGACCGCGACTGCCCCCATATCAAAGGCTTGACGCACCGAGGCAAACGGGGTCTGGTCATGCATTTCCGGATAAGTGAGCAGTTCATTGTGGTTGAGCTTGACCAGAAACGGGATGCGGTGCGCATGGCGCCTCGCCACCGAGGCCAGGACGCCATAGGTCGAGGCGACTGCGCTGCAACCCCCCTCGATCGCAAGCTCGACAATTCGCTCCGGATCGAAGTAGAGCGGGTTCGGCGCAAAAGATGCACCCGCCGAATGCTCCACCCCCTGGTCCACCGGCAAGATGGACAGGTATCCAGTGCCGGCGAGGCGCCCATGATTGAACAGCTGCTGCAAGCTGCGCAGCACCGGCACCGGACGCGCTGAGGCCGCCATGACACGGTCGATAAAGTCCGGCCCCGGCAACTGCAACAGCTCCTTCGGAACGCCAACGCACTGGTGTTCCAGCAACGACTCCAACTCTTCGCCCAACAATTGCTCAATGTCCATCGTATGCCGCTCCATCGTCTGGTTGTGAATAAGAAGCGCTGTCGCCATTCTACGCTCCCGTCCCGTCAGGCGCAGTCGGTTTGCGTGAAACTCCCGTGCGGCCCGGCAGTCAACACCGGGAGCGCGCAGCTGCGGGCTGTAGCGGACATCCGATGCCCCATCCACCTGCCAAAACCAACGGAGACCCAACATGCGCACACACTCCCGCTTGATCCAACTGATGGCGATTGCCGCAATCGCCGGCCCTGTGCCGGCAGCCGAACCGGTCAACATCACCATGCACCGCGTGGACTCTGAGGCAGTCCGCCACGCCATCGGCACCATCCGCGCCACATCGACGCCCTATGGCGTCGTGTTTGAGCCAGATCTCTCCGGCCTGCCTGCTGGTATCCATGGCTTTCACATGCACCAAAATCCGAACTGCGATCCCGGCGAGAAAGGTGGCAAAAAGGTCGCAGCACTCAAGGCCGGCGGGCACTTCGACCCCGATCACACGGGCACCCACCAAGGACCCTATGGCAACGGCCATCTGGGCGACCTTCCGGCACTGACGGTTGCCGCGGACGGCGTGGCCTCGCTGCCGGTACTCGCGCCGCGGCTTCGCTTGCTCGATCTCGCGAACCGGTCCTTGGTGGTCCACCAAGGTGCGGACAATTACTCCGATCAACCGAGCCTTGGCGGTGGAGGGGCCCGAATCGCTTGCGGTGTGGTGCCAAGGCAATAGCCGATGGGCTCCCGTAACCGGCCACGCCGACGGCGCGGTGATCGGTTTTTTTCGCCAAGACTATAGTCGGGGGCTTCGGATCAGGTTAGGATGCGAGGCAGGCGTGCCCATCGGCACGTCGATGACCGAGAAACGAAGCAAGAGGAGTACGGTGTGTCCCTGGTGAATGGAACCGTTAAGTGGTTCAACGATGAGAAGGGCTACGGCTTTATCGCCCAAGAGGGTGGCAAAGACGTGTTTGTACATTTTAGTGCGATCAACGGCAGCGGACGCAGAAGCCTGCGCGAAGGCCAGCAAGTGACCATGGAAGTCACCCAAGGTCAAAAGGGCCCGCAAGCCGAGAACGTCACCCCGATCGACTGATCCCGCACCCTGACCGACCGCCTTTCCAGGCGTCCCTACCCCGCAGCGAACTCCGATGACCTAGCCAGCTTAGCCCCAGGCCATTCGTGCCCATCAGGCAATGCGCGTTCCGGCGCTGGCTGGATCCGTTGACCCCAGCGAGTCGCCGCAAGGCGAGGTGTTGCTGTTGCGCGACCTGGCCGTCCGGCACACCCAGCTGGAGCAGAGCTTGCGCGCTGGGCGCAC
>DHQM01000221.1:0-6595 GCA_002408105.1 Gammaproteobacteria bacterium UBA5338
ATTCGGCTGCCGCTTGCACCATGACCCCCCCGGGACCGCGCATTCTGATCGTCGAAGACGAGCCGAAACTGGCCCGCATCGAAGCGGAGTACCTGACTGCAGCGGGGTACGCGACCCACCAACTGGACACCGGGGTCGGGGTCGTGGAGTGGGTGGCGCAGCAGGCGCCGGACCTCGTGGTGCTGGACCTCATGCTCCCGGGGCGCGACGGTCTGGAGATCATCCGGGAGATTCGCCGTTTCAGCGGTGTGCCCGTCATAATGGTCACCGCGCGCGTTGAGGAGATCGACCGCCTGCTCGGACTCGAACTCGGCGCAGACGATTATCTGTGCAAACCCTTCAGCCCGCGGGAGCTGGTGGCCCGAGTGAACGCCGTGCTGCGGCGCACCCACCCCGAGCGGCCGGTGGCTTCGGACTCCCTGCTGACCCTTGACTCGGAACGCCAACGGGTACGATCTGCCCTAGGCGAAGTCGAATTGACCACTGTCGAATTCCGACTGCTTGAGGCGCTGCACCGCCAGCCAGGGCGAATCTTCTCCCGCGCCCAACTGATGGCGCGGATTTATCGAGACGGGCGCATCGTCTCCGACCGCACCATCGACAGCCACGTCAAAAAGCTGCGCAAAAAGCTCGAGTCGCTCACACCGCATTGGGTGCTGATCCATTCGGTCTACGGTGCCGGCTACCGCTATGAGCCCCAGTCAAAGGGCTGATTCGAGCGCGCGACCATTTCCGCAATTTTTGCACGTTTTCTCCGCACTGAATGCACAGTCACGCCCCATCCTGGAACCCAAGGGCAGAGGATGTGCCTCGGCTCGAACCAAGAACAGCATTCGCCAAAGGAGCATAACCATGAATTTGAAAGAGAGCCTATTCACCCTCGTTCTCGGCGCTGCCTTGGTGCCAGCGGCCATGGCTGGACCAGGGGAACGGGATCCGGTCGCTCGCATGGAGAAATACCTGGCCCTATCAGAGCAACAAGTGGAGCAGATGAGGCAACTCCACGAACAGCACCGCGAGCAGGTGCGCGCCCTGCTCACCGAGGAGCAACGCCAAAAGCTTGATGAGTTTCGTGCCGAGCGCGCAGAACGGGACAGCCACCGCCGCGAACGGCGTTGGTAGCCTCTGGCCCCAGTCTTGCCGGATACTGCGCCCGATCACTGTGCCGGACGGGCCTAACCCAGGCCGTTCCCTGACACCAGAAGGACTAGGTCGATGCGGGCCTTTGGTACCAGTTCTTGCTTGAATTGACAATCCAAACCACAGACAACATCACCGGAACCTCGACCAACACCCCAACCACAGTGGCCAGGGCTGCACCGGATTCGAAACCGAAGACTGCGATGGCAGTTGCCACCGCAAGCTCGAAGAAGTTGCTGGCACCGATCAATGCCGAGGGACCGGCGACGCAGTGGGCGACACCCAGCCGGCGGTTCAGCCAATAGGCGAGCCCTGCGTTGGCGTAGACCTGAATCAAGATCGGCACCGCGAGAATCGCGATCACCAAAGGCTGGCGGAGAATCTGCTCGCCCTGAAAACCGAACAGCAGCACGAGGGTGATCAACAGGGCAGCCAAGGACAATGGATGCAGCCTGGCGAGCGCAGCTTCCAGTGCCTGCTCACCACCACGCGCCAGCAGAAAGTGGCGGCTGATCTGGGCGACCAAGACCGGCATCAAAATGTACAGTCCGACCGACAGCAACAGAGTATTCCAAGGGATGGCAATCGCCGAGAGGCCGAGGAGCAACCCGACAATCGGCGCGAAAGCCACGACCATGATGCTGTCATTGAGGGCCACTTGGGAGAGGGTGAAGTTCGGGTCCCCACCGCACAGACGGCTCCAGACAAACACCATGGCCGTACAGGGCGCGGCAGCAAGCAGAATCAACCCAGCGATGTAGGCATCGACCTCTCCTGCCGGCAGCCAAGGCGCAAACACGCCGGCAAGCAACACCCACCCCAAGAGGGCCATGCTGAACGGCTTTACCGCCCAGTTCACGAACACCGTCACCCCAATACCGCGCCAATGTTCAGCCACCTGATGCAGCGCCGAAAAATCGACTTTGAGCATCATCGGGGTGATCATGAGCCAGATCAGCACGGCCACCGGAAGGTTGACCTCGGCGGCCTCCAACCCGGCGACCGAGCGAAACAACTCCGGTACCGATGCACCCAAGGCAATCCCGCACAGGATGCACAACCCGACCCAGAGGCTGAGGTAGCGCTCAAAACGGCCCATGACAAAGCCGCCGTGCTGCGGTTCTTTGGCTTCTTCGCTGGTCATGAATCAGCCCTTGCGGCCCCGGACGAAGCACCCGGGCTCTGCGCAATTTCCTTGAGCTGCTGGCTAAGCCGCAGTCGGTCCAGCCGCTGCACTGGCAGGTTGACCAACAATTCGATGCGCCGCTCCAGATACCCGAACGCCCGCGCGAATGCTGCTTTGCGCTCCCAGTCGTCTCCTGTTGCCGCGGCCGGATCCTCAATGCCCCAATGGGCCGTGACGGGCTGACCTGGCCAAACAGGACAGGTTTCGCCAGCCGCGTTGTCACAGACGGTGATCACCAGATCAAGGGGGGCCCTGCCTTCCCCGGAAAATTCGGCCCAGCTTTTGCTGCGCAGCCCCTCTGTGGAATACCCGCGCTGACGCAACTCATGGAGCGCGAGTGGGTGCACCTCGCCCTTCGGGAAGCTGCCCGCACTGAAGGCTTGAAAGCGGCCCTGACCCAGCTGATTGAGCAGCGCCTCGGCGAAAATGCTGCGCGCAGAGTTTCCGGTACACAAAAACAGCACCTGCAGTACAGCTTCGCTCATGGCTTGACCCTGCTGGAAGAAGTGGAAACAAGGCGTCCACCGATGACCGGAGCGCAGTGCGGGCCGCTGCCGCGCTGGGCAGCGACCCGCATGGCATCCTCCTGATAGGGCGATTGAGATTCGGTTTCAGCCGCAGTGGCACGCAGCACCACCCAGGCCCAATCGGCCAGCCCGGGGTGCACGCGGTAGTGAATCCAGAGCCCATCGCGGCGGTCGGCAACGAGCTGTGCTGCGCGCAACTGCGCCAGGTGCCGTGACACATGCGGCTGAGCGGCGCCCAGGGCCCCAGTGAACTCACAGACACAGAGTTCCTCGAAACGCAGCAGCAGCAACAGGCAGCGCAACCGGGTTGGGTGGCTGATGGCGGTGAACAGGTCGGTGGGCTCAATGGGCACAACAACTATATACCATTTATCGTATATACGATCAAACAGATGTATTGACGAACACCGATCCGCGTGCCGCGAGCCCCTACGCCTAGCCCGGCCGTCCGTCGATTCGAGCCGTGCTGAGCATGCGGGTATAGCACACCAGAAATGCTCCAAAGGCATACACCCAGCCAAGGCCCGCGACCAGAATGCCACCTCGCCAGGGCATCCATTGCAACGCGATGAGTACGCGCACCACCGCTGCAGCCTGCAAGGCAAGCAACGCGCTCACCATCAAACCAGTCAGGGTGAGTGAGCGCCCACTATGTCCGAGAGATACGCGGCACATGACTGCAAGCACGAGTGTGGCCATTCCTCCAAGGGCACCGGCGTGAACCCAAGCAGTGGCTGGCTGCAGACGCCAGAGCAGGTGTCCGGCCAGCAGCAGCTCAGCAATGGGTATCCACCCCAGTGCCAGGGGCAACGCCCATAGCAGGGGTTCGGCGCGCACCAACCACGGGCGCCAACAGGCCAGGCGCAGGGCGGTGGCCAGTGCTGCGGCCAAGGCCAGCCAACCACTTGGCCCAGGGAAACCAAGCGCAAATCCGGCGGCCAACAGAAAACTCAGTCCAATGCTGGCCGCCGCGAGCCCACGTGGGTCTGTGATCGCATCGGCCTCGCGCAATCGGCCATGGCTGCGCAGCCAGTTGCGGGAAAATGCAGGGGTGATGCGCCCACCAATCACCAACATCAACGCGAATGCCCCCAGCAATGCGCCGCCTGACGCCCCAGCGAAGCCAAGGTGCAAACCGACGTCAGCCAACCACAGCACAGCCACAGCCAGTACAACAACCGCCTGACGCGCTTGACGGGCTGCCCATACACGCCGTGCCACGATGAGGGAAACCAGCGGCAAAAACAGGAGGTCGACGCCATGGACAAGAGCACCCGGAAGCCAGCCGCCCACAAACACCACCACCCGCCCCAACGCCCACAGCCCCCACAGCATGGCCAAACCGGCACCACCAATTGGCCTGGTTTGGGTCCAATTGCCCACTGCAGTGAGCAAAAACCCGGCGACGGCAGCATTGAGTAGACCCACCAGCATTGCGTGCTGGTGCCAAAGAACGCCCGGGAAATGTGCCGGCATTGCCCAAGGAGTGAACAACGCTGCCAGCCACAGCATCAGCGCCAGAACAGCCCAAAGCGCCGCGGAGATGAAAAACACTCGAAACGGTGCCGCAAACAGACTGCTCAGGTTGGGCGACTGTGGATCGATGCGGTGTCGGACGGTCACTTCTCCGCACCCTGAACTTCAGCGCGCTGCCCGGGCTTGGGGTCAAGCTTCAGCAACTGTGCAAGGGGGGCGCGCCGATTGTGCGGCAGAATGTCTGCCAGGCTGCGTGCCAATAGTTCTGCCATGAACGCCTCCTGGGCGCGACGCAGCACCGCGGGCAAGGCACAGGCCGCAGTGATAACGCAGGCGTTTCCTTCTCGCATGCACTCCGCCAAACCAAATTCCGGCTCCATGTCTTGCACAACTTGGCCCAGATTGATGAACGCCGGATCCTGACGCAGACGCAGCCCGCCGCCAGCACCACGGATGGATTCCACATACCCGCAGTTCGCGAGCTTTCGCGTCACTTTCATCAAATGGTTGTTCGAGATGCGATAGGCTTCGGCAATCTCTTGAATCGTGGCCAGCGCCTCACCCTTGAGGCCTAGGTAGATCAACACCCGCAGCGCATAATCAGTGTGTTGGGTCAGCCGCATTGTCGGTCACTCCCCCCGTTGGCAGAAGCTGGCCCCACAAGCCTTCATGCCACCGGGCTCATTGCTCCAAGGGGGCGTGCGGGCCAAACAGCTCATAATGCAGCCGCTCCTCCGCAAAGCCCAGAGAACGAAGCATGTCATGCACAGCTCCCATGAATGGCTTGGGGCCGCAAAAGTACACGTCCGCATCGGACTGGCTCATCCAGCTGCCAAGCACCTCAGACGTGAGCCGGCCTTGGTGGTCGGCCTGTCCACCCTGTTCGTAGGCGACCTTGTAGTCAAACCCGTGAAGGCCCTGCAACGCCTGAAGGGTGTCTGCAAACAGGTGGTGGTGTTGGTCGCGACAACACTGAATGAACGTGATTTGTGACGCCCTGTCGGGCACCTGCAATTGCGACAGCAGCATGCTCAGCAGCGGCGTGATGCCGACCCCTGCAGCAATGAATACCAGGTCTTTGTCGGTCTGCTCGATCACAAAGTCACCCACTGGAGGCTGCGCCCACACCAAATCACCTTCTTGACTCGCGTGCAGCGCATTGGACACAGTGCCAGGATGTGCGGCGTTCATGGCCTCTGACTTTACAGTGATCCGGTAGTGGTCCTTGCTCGGCGAATCGGACAACGAGTATTGGCGAATTTCCTCATACTCGCTCACCAGCCCGTCCACCTTGATGCCGATGTACTGTCCCGCCTCGAACGGCGCAAGTGACCCGCCGTCTTGTGGCTGCAGATAAAACGATTTCACCCCTTCAGCCTCCTGGACAATGCGTCGAAAAACGAAGGCGCGAAAACCGCGCCAGCCGCCGGTCTTCGCTGCATTGTCTGCGTAGATCTGTTCCTCGGCCCCGATCAACACCTCCGCCAGTTGCTGATAGGCCTCTGCCCAGGCGGTGATCACCTCGTGATCCGGAGCAAGCCCAAGGTGCTCACCGACCGCTTCTAAAAGATACTGTCCCACGATCGGGTACTGATCCGGAGCCACTGCCAGGCTCGCGTGCTTATGGGCGATGCGCTTGACCAACGGGCCCAGTTCATCCAGCCGGTCAATGTGCTTGGCGTAGTTGAACACCGAATCCGCCAGCGCGCGGGGCTGATCCCCCTGGGCCTGGTGGGCCATGTTGAAGACATTCTTAAGTTCAGGGTGGGCGTTGAACAGCTTGCGGTAGAACAACCGCGTGATCGCCTCACCTTCCTGGGCAAGGATCGGGGCGGTGCCTTTGACGGTGTCGAGGGTATGGGCGCTCAACATGGGGTTTCTCCTCGGTTCATGCAAAACCGGCCGTGGGCAGGCTGGTGGACACGAAGGCGACTTGCCTTCTCTTAAAGATGCTTTTTAAATACTTCTTTAAAGGCTGTCAACGGAACGCTTGGGCGCGGTCACAATAAAAGACCTTTCCATGAATCTGTGTTGTCGCCCTTACCCAGGCATCACAATCGACACCAGAGATACACGGGGCTTGCCGGAGGACCTTTCAATGCGTGCATCGCGCTGGGCCTATCTCACCCTTGCGTATGGTGCGATCACCCTGGCCGCCGTGGGCGTGGCGCTCCCCGGCCTGCCCACTGTGCCCTTCCTGCTTGTCGCCGCGTGGGCCGCGCCCAAGGGATCCACCCGCTTGGGTGACTGGATGCACAACCACCCA
>DHQM01000221.1:6789-16804 GCA_002408105.1 Gammaproteobacteria bacterium UBA5338
TGGATGCACAACCACCCGCGCTTCGGACCTGCGCTGCAAGACTGGGCCCAGCGCCGGGCCATCTCACGGCGAACGAAACGGCGCGCAGCCCTGACACTGGCGCTTAGCTGGTCTCTGTTGCTCTGGTTGGGAACCCCGGTTCTGGGGCTGACCGCATTCGCGGCACTGTTTGTCGCTGTCGCCAGCTACATCTGGACGCGCCCGAGCGCCTGAGCCTTGTGCCATCCGCGCCGCCGGGCTTTCCCGGTTCAAGGACTTCACCTCGGCCTTGAAATCATTGTGGAGGCGATTCGAGAACCAGTTCTTGCGTTGTCTACATGAAAGAGTTAGGGTCCCTGGCGTGCTGACTCCAAGTGACCTGACACCAGCACGAGACCACGACCAACTGACCCCAAGATTGTTCGCCGACTATCACTCATGGACGCCGGCAGCGGCGAGCCTGCACAGCACGGAGCGCAGCCCATGCGGACCTCAGCCCGCCGCCACACCAACCGACATGCAACCTATTCCCGCTGTGTTTTGGTCAGCACCGCTCTGTGCGGACTGCTCGCGGGTGCCCCCACAGCTGCCTCTGAGGCACTGACTCTGGCCGGCAGCCTACCGTTTCACGTCGACACTGGATCAACCTGGTGGGACGCTCCTCCGACATTCGAGTCCGTGCTTGCCGAGACATTGGTCGGTCCACAGTTGCCCGGATTGCCAAGCATCGTTAGCGTGCCGGCGGTGGGAAAGTTTGGCGTCGGCGTCGACTTCGGACTGGGCATCAACCTCGGCCTCAACACCCGCGTTTCCGACTTCCACACCGGTTCCATTCGGGTGAACTACCCAATCGACTACGAACTCATCGTTCCTCAAAAGGTTCGTCCGGGGGAGTCCTTCACCATCAAGACGTCCTACGAGCTTGGTGGTGGGGCCGGCTTCAACGCCCAGTCCCACGACGGGCGCATCGACCTCGGAGCGCGAACTGGCTTGGAGGCCCGCCTCGGGGTCGACGTGTGCTTTATCAGCTGTTTTCTGGACTCATCAGGCAACGGCAACCTAGTGGACGTGAGTGCACCATTTGGCACCCTGGACTTGATCACCAAGACACCCGGCAGCACTGAAATCAATGTCATCGTCCCCGGCCACGGAAAGCCAACGATAGAGGGAAGCACCATTTCGCTGCCCGGCGCGATCGATCTGACCCGCCCGCTCGAATCGGCGATTGCCGCGGTAACCAACGTCAGTGGCGACCTTAGAACACCGAACCACGAAGTCGTCGGCGAGCTCCACGGCACCACGCTCAAAGGCGTCAGTACCGATGTGTTCACCGACATCAATGTCGACATCGATGGCTTCACGCCACTCGGGAAAGTGCTCGGTAACACCGTGACAAGCGGCGCCTTTACCGCGGGTTACAACATTCTCGACGCCAGCCTTGAGACCCAGTTGGTCAGCCGGCAGGAGCTGGCATTCGACGCAGTGCCCATGGTTCGCTTGGACCTCGGTCCACTCGGTGTGCACGAGGTGGTTTTGGGGGAGGACCTGGTGCTGACCATGCCGGATGGAGCCGGAAGCCTCGCCGTTGCCCCTGAATTCTTCCTTGACGACACCTTGTCGAACCGCATTTCTCTGGCCGCTCTGCAACAGTATTTGATTACAGCGGGCCAGCTTGAACTGGATTTGCCAAGCTACACGACACCAACGATTCCTGCCGTGATCGTCGACCCACCGGAGGTGTGTATTCCATTTACCAGCATCTGCACCGATCCCCCTCCCTTCACCTTAACCCCGGAAATCCCTGGGGTGACGGTATTCAGTGGGGTCAACTTCAGCGGAACTGCCTACGAAACAGCGTTTGCAGACGAAATATTCTTATCGCTGCCAGGGGGACTCGGGAGCTTGAATCTGGAAACCTGCGAGTTGACGCCAGAAGCCTGCGATCTACTGCCACTGCTGGCGGGATCAGTCGCTTCCCAGCTATTTGAATCAGCAGGCAGCCTCGACTTCGCACAGGTGCGTGGCCAACCCTTTGCCATCACAGCCGTACCCATTCCCGCAGCCGGTCCATTGATGGCGGCTGCCCTTGGCTGGCTCGGGTGGTCTGCACGCCGGCGCTCAAGCAGGTGTTGACCTCACTGGGCCCAGAGTCCATCACCCATTACTCCAGCCAGCGGCGATCGGTCTGGCGCCATCCGGCCTGCCGCCGCCCCGCGATGCACGCCGCGCCCACCCATTAGGGCGTCGCAGCGTCGCCCGGGGATTGTCCTTCGGCAAGCACAGCGCCGTCGGCCTGCGCCTCCTTCCTGTGCCAGCCGCCTCCCAAGGTCTTGAACAGGTCCACCGTAGCGGCCAGAAGGCGCTGTTCGGTGGTGACCCGCGCCAGGGCGACATCGAACAGCGTGCGCTCGGAATCCAGCACCTCCAGGTAACTGGAATAGCCCGCCGTATAGCGCGCGTTGGCCAAGCGCACGGTCTCACGCAGCGCTGCAAGCTGTGCATCCTGGGCCGCTAGCTGCTGGGCGCTGTAGTGACGGGCACTGAGGGCATCGGCCACTTCTTGAAAGGCCAAGCGCACCACCTGCTGGTAGCGCACCTCGGCCTGCCTGCGCCGGGCCTCGGACGCTGCGACCTGCTGATTGGAACGCCCAAAGTCGAAGATCGGCGCATCGGCGCCCGCGCCAATCTGCCAGGTGCGCGCCGACCCGCTCAACCAGTCTTCCAGGCTGGCGCTCTGCAGCCCCAGTAGACCGGTGAGGGAGATCCGCGGAAGACGCGCCGCTCGAGCGACCCCAATGTCGCTGTTGGCCGCCAGCAGCTGCAGGTGCGCGGCCTGAATATCCGGCCGCCGCTCCAGCAAATCGGACGGCAACCCCATGGGCACTTCGGGGCGCGCGCGTGTCAGGTTTTGCAGCATCTCGCGGGAAGGAACAGCGGTCTCTCCCGCCTTCACCACGCCAGCAGGATCACGACCGACCAGGACGGCGAGCGCACGGCGTTCTCGACCCAAGCGTTCTGCGATAACCGGCACCTGCGCCCTGGCAGCAGCCAGTTCCGCTTCTGCCTGGCGCAAGGCGAGTTCCGCGATGGCGCCGTTGCGCCACTGGGCGGCACGCAATTGCAAAGCCTCAGTGCGGCTGCCCACGGTGGCCTCGGCAATTTCGAGTTGCTGGGACAACGCCCTGACACTGAAGTACAGCGAAGCGGTATCCGCTGCCACCGCCAAATGCACTGCGTCGCGCGCGGCTGCCGTGGAGAAGAACCGCGCCCGGGCGGCATCATTGGCGGCGGAGAGCCGGCCCCAGAGGTCGAGTTCATAGTCGAGAACCGCGGCCAGACTGAACTGATTGACCGTTTGCCCTGGCGCACTTGCAGCCTGATCGCTGATGCCTTGCCGCGTCGCCGAGACCTGGCCATCGAGCCTTGGCAACTGGTTCGAGCGCGCAATGCCAAGCAGCGCTCGGGCTTCTTCCAGCCGCGCCACCGCCAATTGCAGATCCAGGTTATAGAGGAGCGCCTCCTCGACCAGCACATCCAGCCGGGGGTCTGCAAACCCACGCCACCAGTCGAGGTCCAGCGCCACATCGCTCACTGCCATCTGCGTGTACCCCGCCCGCCAGTCGGTGGGGAGCGGATCTTGCGGAGGCTGGTAGTTCGGAGTGAGCGAACAGCCCGATAAGCCGAACGCCATCGCCACACAGACGCCCTTACGCATCGGCCTCTCCCATGCGACCCTTCTCCGCTTGCGGAGCATCAGCGCCACCAAGGCGCATGATGAGCACGAAGAACAACGGAACGAACAGGACCGCCAGAAAGGTCGCCGCCAGCATGCCACCGATCACACCGGTTCCGATCGCATGACGCGCCGCCGAACCCGCGCCGGAACTCAGGGCCAGGGGCACAACGCCCAGGATGAACGCGAGCGATGTCATCACAATGGGCCGAAACCGCTGTCGGGTTGCTTCGCGCGCCGCTTCGATCAAGCTGGTGCCGCCACGGCGGTGCAACATCGCAAATTCCACGATCAAGATGGCATTTTTCGCCGAGAGCCCGATCAAGGTGACCAGGCCGATCTGAAAGTAGAGGTCATTGGAAAGGCCACGCATCCAGGTGGCAAGAATGGCCCCGAACAGCGCGAACGGCACTGCCGTGATCACGGCGAGCGGCAGGCTCCAGCGCTCGTACTGGGCGGCTAGGATCAAGAAAACCATCAGGATGCCGAACCCGAAGGCCAAGGCGCCGGATCCACTGGCAGCTTTTTCCTGGTACGCAGAACCCACCCAGCCAAGAGAGTAGGCGCCGCCGAGAGTCCGTTCGGCCTCCTCCTCAAGCGCCGCCAGCGCCTGACCGGAACTGTAACCCGGAGCGGGCTCGCCCATGATCTTGGCCGCCGGGAAGACGTTGAAGCGCTCCATCAGGTCGGCCCCCACCACCCGCTCCGCCAACACCAGCTCATCCAGGGGCACCAAGGTTCCACTGGACGAGCGCACGTGCACATGGCGCAGGTCGTCCGGGGAGCGCCGAAACTCATCTTCGGACTGCAGGCTGACTCGGTAGTTGCGCCCGAACAGCGTGAAGTCGTTCACGTAGTAGCTGCCGAAGGTGGCCTGCATCGCCTCAAACACCTGGTTGATGGGGATCCCTAAGGTACTGGCCTTGTGGCGGTCCAGGTGGATGCGGTACTGCGGGGTGTCGGTTGAGAACGTGGTGCGCAATTCGCCAAGTTCCGGCCGCGCCGCGGCCGCATCCAGAAGACGCTGGGTGGCGGCAACCAGTTCGGCGCCACTCTCGCCCGAACGGCTCTGAACGTACCCCTGAAACCCACCGGTTGGGCTGATGCCGTTGATCGGCGGCGGATTGAATGCGAAAACCTGGGCCTCACGCAGGTCGTCACCAAGCGCCCGCAGGTCATTCACCAGAACCCGCGCATCCTGTCCAGGCTCCGGCCGGTCGTCCCATGGAGTCAGAGTCACGAAAGAAACCCCGGCGTTGCTCGCAAGCGAGCTCCCGAGTACGTCGAACCCGGCAAAGGAGACCACCCAATCGACATCTTCATGGTCCATCAGGCGTTGGGTGATGCGGTCGGTCACCTGTTCGGTGCGGCTCAGCGAGGCGGCCTCCGGCAGTTCATAGGTCACCAGCACATAGCCCTGATCTTCGTTGGGCAAGAGTCCCGCGGGCACCTGTTGGAACAGCAGGTAAGTGATGCCGCCCAGCCCTGCGAATAAGAGCAAAGCCACTGCCAACCGGGTGTTCAACCAGGTCACTGCCCCCACATAACCTTCGGTCAGCCCGCGAAAGCCCCGGTTGAAGCGCTGAAAGAACTTGCCAGGCGGGCGGTGGTTGGGCTTGAGCAAGGTGGCACAAAGAGCCGGCGTCAGGGTGAGCGCGACGATTCCAGAAATCACCACTGACACGACGATCGTGATGGCAAACTGGCGGTACATCTCTCCCGTCAGACCACCAAGAAAGGCCACCGGGATGAACACCGCCGAGAGCACCAGGACGATGGCGATAATTGGTCCCGTGACCTCCTCCATGGCTAACAACGCCGCCTCTTTCGGGGTCTTGTTGTGCTCAGTCATGATGCGCTCTACGTTCTCGATCACAATGATGGCGTCGTCCACCACGATCCCGATCGCAAGAATCAGACCGAACAGGGTGAGCAGGTTGATGGAAAAGCCGAGCAGGTACATGCCGGCAAATGCACCGATGATCGACACCGGCACCGCAAGCAAAGGAATCAGGGTGGCCCGGGCATTCTGTAGGAACAGGAACACCACCAGCACCACGAGGATGATCGCCTCGATGAAGGTGGCGATCACCTCATCAATGGAGACCCGCACAAAGGTCGTGGTATCGAAGGGAATGGTGTACTCCATGCCCTCCGGGAACCTTGGGGCCAACTCCTCCATGGCCTTGAAGACCGCATCGGCGGTGTTCAAGGCGTTGGCGCCCGGTTGCAGGTAGATGGCTATGGGCACTGTGGGGCGCCCTTGGTAGCTCGCCTGAAAGTTGTAGTTCCAAGCCCCAAGCTCCACCCGCGCGACGTCCTGCAAACGCAGCGCTGCGCCATCCGGGTTGGTGCGCAGAATGATCTGTTCAAACTCCTCGGGCGTTACCAAACGGCCCTGGGTGGTCGCGCTATAGGTGAACGCATGCACTTCACCTGTGGGCGGCTGACCGAAACGCCCCGCGGCGAACTGAGAATTCTGCTCCCGAATGGCCGCAGCAACCTGCGTTGGGGTCAGGTCATACTGCGCCAACTGATCCGGACGCAGCCAGATGCGCATGGAGTAGTCCTTGGCACCAAATAGGGAAGCATCACCCACACCGGGTATGCGCTTGAGCTCATCGATGACGTTCAGCAAGGCGTAGTTGCTGATGTAGACCGAGTCGTAGCGGCCATCTTCGGAAAACAGGGCCACCAGCTCCAAAATGTTGCTGGAGCGCTTCTGCACCCGAACTCCCTGCCGACGCACCTCTTCGGGCAACCGCGATTCCGCGGCCTTCACTCGATTGTTCACATCGATGGTGGCTTGGTCCGGGTCGGTGCCGATCTCGAAGCTGACGATGACGCGGACCGTGCCACTGGACGAGCTCACGGAGTTGACGTAAATCATCCCGTCCACCCCGTTGATTTCCTGTTCCAGGGGCGCCGCGACAGACTCAGCCAGGACCTCTGCACTCGCCCCAGGATAGGTTGCAGTGACCACGACTTGGGGCGGGACGATCTGGGGGTACTGCTCGACTGGAAGTCCGCCGAGTGCCATGGTTCCAGCCAGCACGATGACGATGGAGACGACCGCGGCGAAGACCGGGCGGCGAATAAAAAAGGCCGAGATCATGCGCCTGCTTCCGCAACGTTCAGCGCGGCCATGTCCTCGGACTCGGCGACTTCAACGGCCATGCCAGGCTGCAGCTTCACCACGCCCTCGACAACAACCTCGTCGCCAGTCTTGAGGCCAGCGTCGATCAACCAGCCGGATTCGGTCACCGGCCCGGGCGTCACCCTGCGCTTGCTCGCTTGCCCACCCTGAACGACAAACAGATAGGTTCCATCGGCGTCCTGCATCACTGCAGTCTCGGGCACCACAAAGGCCCCTTCACGCACCAGGCCATGCACACGCAAGCGCACAAACTGGCCCGGTAAGAGCTCAGCGTCCGGGTTGGGGAAGATCGCCCGCGCTCGGATGGTGCCTGTGTCCATGTCCACATGGCTGTCGGTAAAACTGACCACCCCTGTGGCACCGTAGCGCTCCCCCCCGTAGTAAAGGTCCGCGCTCAGGGATTCCTTCTCGGAGAACCGCAGGGCACCACTTGCCAAGAGCTTGCGCTGGCGGGCCAATTCAGTGGACGGAATCGCGAAATTCACATAGATCGGATCGAGTTGGGTGATGCTCGTGAGCAGACTTTCGCTGGGCCCTGTGCCGATCAGGCTCCCCTCCGAGCGCACCTCGCGGCTGGTGATCCCGCTGATCGGCGCTCGCACCGAGGTGTAGCCGAGGTCAATGTGGGCAGCGTTCAACTCTGCCTCGGCAGTCGCCAACTGGGCCTTGGCCAACTCCCAGGCAGACAGGGCATCGTCACGCTCCCGCTGGCTGATGGCGTTGTCGGCAAACAAGGCCCGCGTGCGCTCCCAGTCGCGCGTGGTGCCACGCAGGTTGGCCCTGGCTTCTTCGACCCGCGCTTCGGCGCGATTCAGAGCAACCGCAAACGGCTGAGGATCAATGTGAAACAGCACATCGCCTGCGTCGACGCGCTCACCCTCTACGTAGGTCCGCTCGAGCAAAATGCCACTTACCCGCGCACGCACTTCGACTTCACGCACACCCGCGGTGCGCCCGGCGTACTCGTCAACCATCGGAACTGTAGCGGGCATCACCTTGATGGTGGTGACCGAAACGGGGCCCTGCAGGTGCCCCTGCTGCATCTGCGGGTCTTTCGGCCCGGCACAGCCAGCCAGCCATGCTGCGATGAAAATCAACCACCAGCGCCCGCGAGACAACGCGGGCTGAACGTCAAGGAACTTCATGGACGCTCCTGAAGAACAACGAGGAAAAGAGGAGGGGGGATCCTGCCGGCGCCGAACCGATGCGGGGTGAACCAGCTGCCTGACAACCAGCGGCACAAATTAACATACATTCATGAATGTATACCAGTAGAGTCCGCTCGGGGGATCCTGCATACTGCGCGCCAAAGCCCCAAGGCCCGGTGGCCAGTGGTCAGCACATTAATAACACGGCCGCATGACAACAGCTTGACCACACTATCCAATGGTTAGAAAAACCAAGGCAGAAGCCGAACGGACCCGCGAGCAAATCCTCGACGCTGCAGAAACCGTGTTTCTGCAGCGGGGGGTGGCGCGGGCCTCTCTGGCGGAGATCGCCGATGCTGCAGGCGTCACCCGAGGCGCGGTCTACTGGCACTTCCGTGACAAGACGGACCTGTTCAACGCGATGTACTGCCGTGTGCACTTGCCAATGGCCGAACTCTTCGACGAGATCGTGGCCGCCCCACAAGGCAATCGACAATTGGAGCAGGCGCTCTCCGGTCTCAAGGCATTTTGCGTTCGCGCCCTGACCAGCATTGAGCAGGACCCGCGGCGGTGCCGGGTATTCACCATCCTGTTCCACCGCTGCGAATTCGTGGACGGGTTGAGCGAAAGCAACCAGAAGCTGATCGAGGTGAACCGCCAAAACCTCGACAACCTGATCCAACTGTTCAGCCATGCACAGGCATCGGGCCGGCTAGCGCATGGACTGACCCCTCCGTTGGCGGCGACCGTCGTGCACTCATTCCTCGATGGGATGTACTTTGAAGCCTTGCGCGACCCGGATCGCTATCACCTGCAAAGGGATGCTGAAGCGATGGTGAGCGCCGTGTTTGCGGGGCTGCTCACCGCAGGGGAACCGCCACTGCGCCTCGGTTAAGGCAGGCGCGTCAACGCGCGCCAAGAGCGGGCGCTGGAAGGCTTCACGCGCCGCCTTGATCCGCACCCGCGCGTGCAGTCAGGGCTGTGGTTGTTCACGAGTTCTGGAGTGGCGCCCATCCGACCCAAAGGGCGCTTGCGTCACCTCGGAATCTCCCTGAACCCATTCCGTCCGCAGGGTCAGTGGCTGGCGAATACGGAGCGCTTCTTCCCGTCGAACAGGATGACGCGGTAGGGATCTTTGCGGTTGCCATACTCCATTCCAGGGGATCCCAGCGGCATTCCCGGCACCGCCAGACCGCCACCGTCTGGATGCTCCTCAAGCAGCCTGCGAATGTCGCTCGCCGGCACATGGCCCTCGATCACATGGCCTTGCACCACCGCACTGTGGCAGCTTTGCAGGTCGGCCGGCACGCCAAGGCGGGCCTTGGTGGCTGCGAGGTCCTCCAGATCTTGCACCTGCACCGCGAAACCTGCCGCTTTCAAATGCTGAACCCAATCTCCACAGCAGCCACAACTGGGTGTTTTGTACACCTGAACAACCGGCCCTTGTGCGAAAACCAAGGGCGTGGTCAGCGCCAGCACAATCTGAATGACCCACCGCATCCACAACTTTCTCATTGATTGATCCGTCCCTCTCTAAAACGATTGACTCAATGGTGTGCAGCCAAGCTGCAGCGCGTGGTCGCCGCTGAAGTTTCCGCAACAATGCCGACGATGCAGGCGAACTTGGTTGCGAACAGCAACCTCGGCTGCGATTGTGTCACAACCGTTCGCAAGAACCCTCAGGGAGTGCAACCCCGATTTCCAACTCCTCAATGATCTGCTCCTGCCGCGCGTGGCGCTGGCGCTGGCGCAGCCCGTCGCAGCGCTCATCCAGCCGCTGCAGGGCCGCCTGCAGGTGGGCGATGCGCTGCTGGTTCTCGACCAGCAGGGAACCGATCAGCAGGCCGTTGAACACCGCGAACAGGTACTGCTCGAGCAGCGCGGCCTCGAACTGCGGCGCCGGCAGTTGCAGGCGCGGCGCGGCTTCGGTCCTTGTCGCACCCGTTGGCGGCGGCAGCACCGCCACCCGCAGCACGCGGTGCTGCTGCGGGTCGTGGC
>DHQM01000121.1:0-151 GCA_002408105.1 Gammaproteobacteria bacterium UBA5338
GGCTGGAACATCATTCAATCCAAGATCGCCATCGGGTCCGGGGGTCTGCACGGCAAAGGCTGGCTGCAGGGCACCCAGTCGCACCTGGACTTTCTGCCGGAGGGCCACACCGACTTCATCTTTGCAGTCCTGGCCGAGGAATTCGGCCTGG
>DHQM01000121.1:403-6146 GCA_002408105.1 Gammaproteobacteria bacterium UBA5338
TCTTCACCATGCTGGCCGAGGAATTCGGCCTGGTTGGGATTCTGGCGCTGTTCGGGCTCTACTGGTGGCTGATCGCCCGAGGTCTTTGGATCAGCGCGCAAGCCCCCGTGCTGTTCCAGCGGCTGCTCGCAGGCTGCATCACCCTGACTTTTTTTGTCTATGTTTTTGTGAACATCGGCATGGTCTGTGGTCTGCTGCCCGTGGTTGGGGTGCCACTGCCCCTGATGAGCCAAGGGGGCACTTCGTTGGTCACCCTGCTGGCAGGGTTTGGTATGCTGATGTCGATTCGCACCCACCAAAACCCCCTGAGCAACCCATACGCCCATGCCTAGCCGCCGATCCCCGTTGTGCTGCCTGTTTCCACACCTCCTTCCGACGCTGGGGTGCCTGCTCTCGCTGACCCCACTCACCGCCGCAAGTGAAACCGCACTCCCCTCGCCCTATCCGAACGGCCCTGGCTTTGCGGCCTACGTTGAGCAGCTCCAGGAGGAACACGGTTTCTCTTCTGAACAACTCAGTGGGTGGTTTTCGGGGGTGGCCCGGCAGGACCGGGTGCTCGAACTGATCGCCCGGCCGGCCGAAAAAACCCTGGAATGGCACCAGTACAAACGAATTTTCCTGTCGGCGGAGCGGGCCGCTCAAGGGGCGGAATTTTGGCGGACCCAGGCCGACGTGCTGGAGCGCATGGAGCGGGCATACGGCGTCGATCCGGCCATGGTGGTCGCCATATTGGGGGTAGAGACGCGCTACGGAAAGCACACCGGGATCTTTCCAGTTCTGGATTCACTCGCCACGCTCGCTTTCGACTACCCACCGAGGTCCAAGTTTTTTCGCAACGAACTGACTGAGTTTTTGTTGCTTGCACGGGAGGAGGGGGTAGACCCGACCGGCATCAAAGGTTCCTACGCCGGCGCCATGGGCTATGGCCAGTTCATCCCCAGCAGCTACCGAGCGTACGCGGTCGACTTTGACGGTGATCAGGTGCGCGACATCTGGAATAACGCCGAAGACGCCATCGGCAGTGTGGCGAACTACTTCGCGCGACACGGATGGGAACCCGATGGCCCAGTGGTCGCGAGCGCTGTGGTGGAAGGCGGCGCATTCAAGGCCTGGGTGAACGAGCCAGGTCCTCCGAAGCGCACGGTTGGAGAGCTGGAAGCCAAGGGGTTCGTGCCCGTCACCCAGGTGGACGGTGGCCGCAAAGCCAAGGCCCTCGAGCTGATGGGTGAGGATGGCCCCCTCTACTGGACAGCGTTTCAGAACTTTTACGTCATCACCAGGTACAACCGCAGCGCACTCTACGCAATGGCGGTGCATGACCTGAGCGAGGCGGTGCGTGCTGCGTACTCCAATCAGGGCACCTGAAGCCCGCCGCCTCAGGGCGCTGGCGCCGCTCACACCGGCATTGGCGGTGGTTTGGCTTGGCGCCTGCAGCTCCATGCAGACCGATGGTCCCCCACGTGGGTACTTCAACGCCAGCAACCTTGCTGACCCGGTACCGGTCACCGAGCCGGTCACCCCGCGCGGCAACCAATCGCCCTACACCGTACTCGGCAACACCTACCGCTTGCTGCCCACCGCTGCCGGCTACCGGGCCGAAGGGGTGGCGTCTTGGTATGGGCGCAAGTTTCACGGGCGGCTCACATCCAATGGCGAACGCTTCGACATGTACGCCCTCACCGCAGCGCACCGCAGCCTGCCGATCCCCTGCTACGCGCGCATCACCAACCTCGACAACGGCAAACAAACCCTGGTGCGGGTCAACGACCGCGGCCCCTTCCACCCGAACAGGATGATCGACCTGTCTTATGCCGCGGCGGTCAAGCTGGGCTTCGCTGACCAAGGCACCGCGCGGGTTCGAATCGAAGTGGTGGCACCGAGCGCCCCAGTACGGAACGACCTGTACCTCCAGGCCGGAGCCTTCACAGGTGCCGATGCCGCAAACGCACTGCGCAACCAGCTTGCATCAGTGGTCGACCACCCAGTGGTGATCATGCCAGCCGATGGGGGCGACCCCTACCACCGGGTCCAGATCGGACCCCTCGCCGACAACGAGGAACTGGAGGCGTTGCGCGCCCTGTTGGGCCAAAATGGGGTGGGCAGCGCTGTGGCGCGCCGCCGGCCCTCTACAGCGCGCGTGCTGCCCTGAGCCGGCGTGCGGGCCCAGGGGCCAGGCTGAGGGTGGTACAATCGGCCCGTCTTTCTAAACCGACCCCCTTCGCGCTTTGAGGCCATCGCCAAGCGCCAGGGTGCTCGGACCAACGCCACTTCAGTGCTTCATGATGCTTGCTTTGACCACCGCTTCCCCGATCCCCAGGTTCATCCTCAGGCTGCGCCACGCGGTGGCCGTCGTTGCCCTCTTGGCCACGGCCACATCCGTATCCGTCGCCGCCCCAAGCCTGATCCCAGCGCCCCCGCAAATCGCCGCCACCGCCTACCTGCTCATCGATGCGGACAGCGGCCGTGTGATCGTCGAACACAATGCCGATGAGCGCATGCCCCCGGCCAGCTTGACCAAGATCATGACGAGCTACATCGCTGCCGCAGAAGTGGCCGCGGGCTCGGTTCGCCTCGATGACCAGGTTCCGATCAGCATCAAGGCCTGGCAGATGGGCGGGTCCAAGATGTTCGTGCGCGAGGGCACCAAAGTGTCCTTCGGCGACTTGCTGCATGGCGTGGTGATTCAGTCAGGCAATGATGCGAGCATCGCTGTGGCCGAGCACATCGCCGGCAGCGAAGACGCATTCGTCGATGCCATGAACCAGTACGCCGCCGCCCTCGGCATGACCAACACCCACTTTGCCAACGCCACCGGGTGGCCGGCCGAAAACCACCATTCAACGGCACATGACCTGGCGCTTCTGACCCGGGCACTCATCCGTGACTACCCCGAGCACTACGCCCTGTACCAGCAGAAATACTACGAGTACAACGACATCAACCAACCCAACCGCAACAAGTTGCTGTGGATGGATGACAGTGTGGATGGAGTGAAGACGGGCTACACCGAGGAAGCCGGCTACTGCTTGATCAGCTCGGCGGTGCGCGACAACATGCGCCTGATCGCTGTGGTCCTCGGCGCCGATTCGAACCGCGCGCGGATTCGTGAGAACCAGAAATTGCTGACGTACGGGTTTCGCTATTACGAAACCCACCGCCTGTATGCAGCCGACGAGCCCATCCGCAGCGTGGAGGTCTTCGGTGGCGTCTCCAACAGTGTGCGTGCCGGGCTTGCCAGCCCGCTATACGTCACCATCCCGAGAGGCCAGTACGACGCGCTGGAAGCCGTGACCGAAATGCATCCGCCGCTCGAAGCCGACATACAAGCCGGAGATGCACTTGGCAAGCTACAGATCACGCTCGACGGCGCCCTGGTCGCCAGCCGGTCGCTGGTGGCGCTAGACTCCGTCGAAGCGGCGGGCCTCACCAAACAGCTGTGGGACCGGATGCGCCTGCTGATTCGCCGTTTGACTGGCTAGCGGTCTCAATCTGGCCCCGGTGCCGCTGGGGCCATCTTCAGGGGAGAGCGATGGACACCAAGGACATGCCACGCATCGAGTTTCCTTGCCGCTACCCCATCAAGGTCATGGGGGAGGCCGGCCCGGGGTTGCCCGCATTCGTGACCCGCACCGTTGAACACCACGCCGGGGACCTCGGCGCCGAGGATGTCCAGGTGCGCCACAGCAGAAACCGCAATTACATGTCGATCACCGTGTTCCTGCAGGCCGAGAGTGCCGACCAGATCGCCCAGTTGTTCGCAGAGCTCAAGGCCTCACCCCTGGTGCGCATGGTGCTGTGACCGGCCAACCGATTCTGCGCACGATCGCGGGTCTGCAGCCCTATGAACCGACCTGGAGGCGCATGCGCGCCTTCACCGACCAACGCGACCTCGAGAGCGCCGATGAGCTGTGGCAACTGCAGCACCAGCCGGTGTACACCCTGGGACAGGCCGGGCGCGAAGAACACCTGCTCACACCAGGCAAGGTACCGGTGGTGCGCACCGATCGCGGCGGGCAGGTCACCTACCATGGGCCCGGCCAACTCGTGCTCTATGTGCTGTTGGAGTTGCGCCGCTACGGGCTTGGGGTTCGAACCCTGGTTGAGCTGCTTGAGCAAAGCATGATCGAATGCCTGATGCGCTATGGCGTTGACGCGCGCGTACAACCCGGGGCACCAGGCGTGTACGTTGGGGACGCAAAGATCGCGGCGCTGGGCCTGCGCATCCGCCACGGCCGCAGTTACCATGGGTTGGCCCTGAACCTCGACCTCGACACCGGCCCTTTTGACGCCATCAACCCCTGTGGTTATCCAGGCCTCGCCACGACCCGCCTGGTTGACCACACCGATCTGACCCTGCCGGCGACACAGGTCGGCACAGAAATCGCTGCAGCGATCATGGGCCGGCTGGGCGTTGACCAATTCACTCAACAACAGGGCTGGAAGTAAGCCATGGCAGACACGGACCAGCCGCGCTCGCGCCCACCCCGGGTCCAACCTGGGGTCAAGTATCGCGGCGAAGACAAGGTTGCACGCATCCCGATCAAGGTGGTGCCGACAGAGCAGGTGCCCCGCAAGCCACCTTGGATCCGTGTCCGCATTCCAGCCAGCTCAGAGTTGACCCGGGTTCGCAACATCTTGCGGGCGCACAAATTGGCCACCGTCTGTGAAGAGGCCAGCTGCCCGAACCTACCGGAGTGCTTTGGCGGCGGCACCGCCACCTTCATGGTGATGGGCGAAATCTGCACCCGGCGCTGTCCGTTCTGCGATGTCGCCCACGGCCGCCCGCTGCCCCTGGACCCGGAAGAGCCACGGCAGTTGGCCGAGGCAATCGCCGATCTGCAGTTGCGCTACGTGGTGATCACCTCGGTGGACCGAGACGACCTCCTCGACGGCGGCGCCAACCACTTTGCCAGCTGCATCCGCGAAACCCGGGCACGCAGCAGCGACATCCTGGTGGAGGTGCTGGTGCCAGACTTTCGCGGGCGGTTGGACCCTGCCCTGGACGCCTTTACAGCGACACCCCCGGATGTGTTCAACCACAACCTTGAGACCGTGCCGAGTCTGTACCAGGCCGTGCGCCCCGGATCGGACTACGCGTGGTCTCTTAAGCTGCTGTCGGAGTACAAGGCCCGGGTCCCGGAGGTACCGACAAAATCCGGACTGATGCTGGGACTCGGGGAAACCAAGGACGAGTTGCAGCAGGTGCTTCATGACCTGCGCCGGCACGAGGTGGACATGGTGACCATGGGGCAATACCTGCAACCAAGCCGCAACCACTTGCCCGTCACCCGCTACTGGCATCCGGACGAGTTTGCCGAACTCGAAGACATCGCCCGGTCGCTGGGCTTCACCCATGTCGCCAGCGGCCCCTTGGTGCGCTCGTCGTACCACGCCGACCAGCAGGCGCGTGGCGAGGTGGTGCGATGAACCCTAGCGGTCGTCGCGCTGCAGACTGATCCACAGCGCCTCGGCGCGGGCCAGGGGTTCGCCCCGCTCGTTGTACAGCGCGGCCCTGGTCGTGCCCTTGCGCCCTTCTCGACCCAGCGTCCAAGCCTGGACCCGCACCTCGGCTTCCGCTGGCACCGGCGCATCGATCGCCACTGTCAAACGCCCCAACACCCAAGGCACCATTGCGAACGCCACCGAGTCCTCCAGCAGGGGGAATGAGCTGGTGCTATCGAGCGCCGCCCACACGAACACAGGGTCGAGTTGGCCATCGGCATTGCAGAAATTGGTGTGCACC
>DHQM01000121.1:6353-7954 GCA_002408105.1 Gammaproteobacteria bacterium UBA5338
CCCAGGGAGCCGCCACCACCCCAGGGCCCACCGGTCCCGGTCGAATGGCAAGGCCATCACCCGGCAGCCGCTCCGGGCCGGACACGAAGTCTCGGGGAAAGGGATGGTTCTCAAACCCACGGCACTGACCCACCACGGCCGCTGCCTGGGCATGCGTCGGCGCACCCAGCGGTGCCCAGTCCAAGACCGCTGGTTTGACCACCGCCAGTGCTCGACCTGCGTCGCTGAGCACCACCGCCCCTTCGGCATGCTCGACCTGCAGCGGTGTGCCGACTGGAACGGGCGCTTTCAAGGTGAGCTGCGCACAGTCGCCACCGAGGTGTACCGCGAGGCACCCACCCACATAGCCTCCGTTGCCAGTATCCGGCGGGCCGCAGTAGCGTGGATCAATCGCAAGGGTGTCACGCATGGCATCCCCTCCTTTGTGAGGTTCGATCGGGCTGTCGCTCGCCCCATGCCTGCAGTGTACCGCCTCGGCCGTGTTCTCAGGAGCCGTACTCGCAGAAGCGGAGCCTGAACACCCAGCCCGCAGCATGGTCCAGCGCTGATCGGACCAGGCGATCCGGGTTCATGCGCACGCACATCGGCGCCGACTCGATTCAAGCCCGAGCGAAGAAGGTAGCTTTCAACTGGTGCAGCACCAGGGTCAGGACATAGGATTGATCGCTGGTTCAACCGACCAGCCAGGTGAAGAAATCGAGTGGGCAATGGGACCATCCAATCCAACCGCGAGCGCCGGTCCATGATCGGCGCCAACCGCGGCGTGCCCAGCGCAAGCTGGCGCCAGGTCATTCACAGCAAGTTGGCCAACGTGACCTGGTCGGGCAGCCCAGTCACTGGAAGCGATTTTTCCGCCTGAAAGCGGCGCAAGGCCTCCTGTGTCGGCTGATCAAACTCACCGCTCGGCGCCTCAGCAAGGTGACCCCGAAGCCGCAAGCTGGCCTGCACCCGGCGCAGGACCTCGACAGGCACCAACAGGCTCGCCCCGCCTGCTGCAATGGTTATCACTTCGCTGCGCTGGGACAACCGCTGATCGACCAAGCGGTCGGTCAAGCGAAACACCGCCGTGTGCAGGCTGTCGGTCGGGTGTTTTTCGCACCAGCCGGCAAGGGCCGCAAGCAACAACTCGGTTGACTGCCAGGGTGCAACAGAAAAGGTGCGCTCGCGCAGTTCATTGTTGGCGGTCAAATAGCCATCAACCCAACCGGCAATGCTGACGTAGGCATCACCGCCTTCACGGCGATGGCGCACAAACTCGGTGCAGTTCGCCTGTCCTGCCCCGCGAATGACGAAGTTGCCATCCATGTCCACTGCCCAGAGGGCGCTGGGGCCGGCCGCAGCCGCGACAATCCATCCGAGGGTGGCAGCTTTTAGGATCCAATAGCGAATGGTCCGCAACATGGCTCAACCTGTGATTGCACAAACAACACCGCCGGGCCCAGCGTAGACTGAGCCCGGCGGCCTGTGTCGACTGGTCCGGCGAGTGCGGTCAGGTTCGGCGACGCAAACCCGCAAGGCCGGCCAAGGCCCCGCCCAGCAGCCACACGGCCGCGGGAACGGGCACTGCACTGATGCGACCGAGGCCTTCCAGTGGGTATTCC
>DHQM01000160.1 GCA_002408105.1 Gammaproteobacteria bacterium UBA5338
TGTCGAGGACTATTTCCAGGTCCAGGCGTTCGAGAACCATATCCGGCGCGCCGACTTGGACGGATTCGCGCCGCGGGTCGAGCGCAACACGGAGGCGGTCCTCGACCTGTTCGCCGACTGCGGCGCCCGGGCGACCTTCTTCACCCTCGGCTGGGTGGCCGAGCGCTATCCCGCCCTGATCCGGCGCATCGTCGCCGAGGGCCACGAACTGGCCAGCCACGGCTATGCCCATATTCGCGCCACCGACCAGGACCGGGATGCGTTCCGCGCCGATGTGCGCCGGACCTGCGCGTTGCTGGAGGATACCGCCGGGGTGCCGGTGACCGGCTACCGGGCGGCCAGCTTCTCGATCGGCGCCGGCAATCTGTGGACCCTGGAAGTGCTGCGCGAGGAGGGCTACCGCTACAGCTCCAGCATCTACCCCGTCCGCCACGACCACTACGGCATGCCCGAGGCGCCGCGCTTCGCCTGGCATCCGGCGGGCGCCGACGGCGTGATCGAGTTTCCGGTCACCACGGTCCGGCTGTGGGGGCGCAACCTGCCCTGCGGCGGCGGCGGCTATTTCCGCCTCCTGCCCTACGCCCTGTCGCGCTGGGCGATGCGCCGGGTCAACGCCCGCGACGGCGCGCCCTGCATCTTCTATTTCCATCCCTGGGAGATCGATCCGGATCAGCCGCGCCAGCCGGACCTGCCCCTGAAGACCCGCGGCCGCCATTACACCAATCTGCGGCGCATGAAGGGCAAGCTGCGCGCGGCGCTGGGTGATTTCGCCTGGGACCGCATGGACCGGGTTTTTCCGGTCGGGGACCCGTCATGAGCGACCCCCGCCCGGTCACCGTCCGCCCATTCGCGCCGGCCGACGCGGCGGCGTGGGACGCCTTCGTCGCGGACTGCCCCGACGCGACCTTCTTCCACCGGATCGGCTGGAAGACCGCGATCGAGGAGAGCTTCGGCCATCGCACCCATTATCTGTGCGCCGAGCGGGACGGCGCCCTGTGCGGGGTCCTGCCGCTGGTCCAGATCAAGAGCCGGCTGTTCGGCAACAGCCTGATCTCCACCGCCTTCACCGTCTATGGGGGGCCGGCGGCGGTGGACGACGCCGCGCGCCGGGCGCTGGATGCGGCGGCCCGCGACCTGGCCCAGCGCCTGGACGTCGACCATCTGGAATACCGCTCGCGGGTGCCGCGCCATCCCGACCTCGTCAGCCGCGACGATCTGTACGTGACCTTCCGCAAGCCCCTGGACGCGGACCCGGAGAAGAACCTGGCCGCGATCCCGCGCAAGCAGCGCGCGATGGTGCGCAAGGCCCAGCAGACGGGCTTGACGTTCGAGATAGATGCACAATTGGATCGTTTCTACACAGCATACAGCACCAGCGTGCGCAACCTCGGGACACCGGTGTTCTCGCGCAAGTACTTTTCCACCCTGCAGCAGGTTTTCGGTGAGGACTGTGAGGTTTTGACCGTTGCCCATGAGGGCCAGTTGGTGGCGAGTGTGCTCAGCTTTTACTTTCGTGACCAGGTCTTGCCCTACTATGGAGGTGGTACCGACCTTGCGCGGGCACTGAAGGGCAATGACTTCATGTACTGGTCCCTGATGTGTCACGCACAACGCCGGGGGGCGCGTTGGTTTGATTATGGCCGCAGCAAAGTCGATACCGGGCCTTACAGTTTCAAGAAGAACTGGGGTTTTTCGCCGGAGCCGCTGTACCACGAATACCACCTGGTCAAGGCCAAGGCAGTGCCCGAGGTCAACCCACTCAACCCCAAGTACCGGTTGATGGTTGAGACCTGGAAGCGCTTGCCGTTGGGGGTCAGCCAGTGGCTTGGTCCCTGGATCTCGCGGTCCTTGGGTTAGGAAGCCTGCGTGGATGCTCCGCCCATTCTGTTTCTTGCCCACCGCATTCCCTACCCCCCCAACAAGGGGGACAAGGTGCGCTCCCACCATTTTTTGCGGCATCTCAGTGCGCGCCATCGGGTGTTCCTCGGAACCTTTGTCGATGACCCTGAGGATTGGGCACACGAGCCGGAGCTAGCCCGCTGGTCGACTGAGCGCTGCGTGTTGCCACTCAATCCACTCAGTGCTCGGTTGCGTTCGGTGATGGGGTTGATCAGCGGTGCTCCACTGACCAACCCCTACTATGCGAGCCGTACCCTTCGCGGCTGGGTTGAGGATGTGATCGAGCGCGAGCGCATTCAGACGGCTTTCGTGTTCTCGTCGTCCATGGCGCAGTACGTGATGGGCGCGACGCGGCTGTCCCGCAGGGTGGTGGACTTTGTGGACCTGGACTCCGACAAGTGGCGCCAGTATGCCGAACGCCAGCGCCCCCCGATGCGGTGGGTGTATCAGCGCGAACATCGCCGACTCGCACAGTGGGAACGGCAGGTGGCGGCGGAGTGTCGCATCTCGACCTTTGTTTCCGCTGCGGAAGCTGCGTTGTTTTGCGCCGGAGCGCCAGATCCGGGAGCGGTGCATCCCTTAGGCAATGGTGTGGATTTGGAGTATTTCGACCCCTCGACCGAGTTTCGCTCCCCCTATGCGACCACAGCACCGGTGCTGGTGTTCACCGGTGCCATGGACTACTGGCCGAACGTCGATGCCGTGGTGTGGTTTTGCGAACAGGTGATGCCGCTGCTGCGTGCTAGACAACCAGGGCTCGAATTTTGGATTGTTGGGGCCAATCCCACCGCCGCGGTCGAGGAACTGGCCGACCGGCCGGGGGTGCGGGTCACAGGCCGGGTGGAAGACGTGCGTCCATACCTGCGCCATGCGGACCTCGCTGTCGCTCCACTGCGCATCGCCCGGGGCATCCAAAACAAGGTGCTGGAGGCCATGGCCATGGGCACCCCGCTGGTAGCAAGTCGTGCCGCGTTCGAGGGCATGCAGTTGCAGCCGTGGATGGCACCCATGTGCGCCGCCACCGAACCCCAGGAATATGCCGAGCGTGTAGTGGCCCTGTTGGGATCGGACGCGCGCGGCGCCCTGGTCACTGAGGGGCGGCGATGGGTGGGTGAACACCACAGCTGGCAGCGCAACTGTTCTGCCTTGGAAGCTTTGCTGATGGATGTCGAGGCATGAGGCAGGTTCCTACGCAGAATGTGCCGTTGGCTTGGCCACGTGCCATTGGTGTGCTCATCGGGTTGGTTGGCCTGGTGGTTCTTGGCATGGCCGGTAGCTTCGTGGCGATGGTGGAGATCTGGTGGCGTTCTGAGACCTTCGCCCACGGGTTCCTGATTGCGCCCATTGCGCTGTATCTGGTGTACCGCAAACGCGATGCGCTGCAACGCCTTGCGCCGAGACCCACTTTTTGGGCAGTGCCCTTGCTGTTCGGTTGTGGGGCGGTGTGGTCGCTCGCGCGCCTGGTGGACGTGGCGGTGATCGAGCAGGCCGCGGCCGTGGCCATGTTGCCTCTGGTGGTCTGGGCCGTTCTGGGAACGGCAGTGGTGCGTGTCCTCCTGTTCCCTCTGGCGTACCTGTTTTTCATGGTGCCGGTGGGCGAAGGTTTGATTCCGCCGCTCATGGACTTCACTGCCCGCTTTACCGTCGGTGCAATCCGCTTGGTGGGCATCCCGGTTTTCGTCGAAGGCACCTTTTTCAGCATTCCCAGCGGCAACTGGTCGGTGGTCGAGGGGTGCAGTGGGGTGCGCTATTTGATCGCTTCGGTGGCTCTGGGTGCGCTCTACACCTACCTGAGCTTCAAATCGTGGGTCCGGCGTTTGTGTTTTATGGGCTTGTTCATTGTGGTGCCCATCATCGCCAATGGCATGCGCGCTTTCATGATCGTCATGATCGCCCACTTCAGTGACATGAAGCTGGCCCTGGGCGTCGATCATTTCATTTATGGCTGGGTGTTTTTCGGTCTGGTGATGTTTCTGCTGTTTACGCTTGGGCTTTTTTTTCAAGAGGCCGATGCCGAGACCAGCAGTGGCGCCGAGGCGAAGTCTGGAGCGGCCACACCAAACCGCAGACCTTCCGGCAGGCTCGCACTGATCACACCTTGGGCCGCCGGGGCTGTGGTGGCACTTTGGCCTGGCTTGATGTGGATTCAGTCCGGCCCGGACAACGAGGTGGGGGATTGGCAGCTGGCATTGCCGGAGCAGTTCTCGGGCTACCGCCGCGCGAGATCCAGCTTTACCACCTGGGTGCCGGCGTACCAGAACCCTGACCAGGAGCGCCACTTCTGGTTCCGACGGGGCGACGACTGGATTGGGGTCTACCTGGCACGGTACGCCAGCCAGCGTCAGAACGCCGAGTTGATCAATTCTCAGAACCAGTGGGTCCCGCAAAAACACCCGGAGTGGCAGCAGGTGGCGCGAAGCGCCCACATGCCTGCTTCCGTGGTCGCCCTAAAATCGGTGTCACAGGGTGTGTTGCGCTCCCCCAGTCAGCGCTTGTTGGTGTGGTCCTGGGACAGTTTTGGGGCTTGGCACGGCGCCAGCCCCTACGTGGGAAAGCTGATGAACGCATACCAGCAATTGCGCCACGGCAATGACGAGGGCATCGGCATTCTGGTGTACACCCCAATCGAAGGGGATGAGGGCGCTGCCCGCGAGCGTTTGGCGGGCGCAGCCAATGTGCTGGTCCAGGCCTTGGAACCGCTCGATTGAACCTGGCAAACCAAGCATTCATAAGGAGCCTGGTATGACGCGCAAAGGAATCATTCTGGCGGGTGGGTCGGGCACTCGCCTGCACCCGCTGACGGTAACGGTCAGCAAACAACTGATGCCGGTGTACGACAAGCCGATGATCTACTACCCGTTGGCGGCGCTGATGCTGGCGGGGATCCGTGACGTGCTGATCATCACCACCCCCAAGGACCAGGCGGCGTTTCAGCAGCTGCTGGGCGACGGCAGCCACTGGGGCATTGCACTGTCCTATGCGGTGCAACCGAACCCCGACGGCCTGGCCCAAGCTTTTTTGATTGGCGAAGCTTTTTTGGCGGGAGATCCCGCCTGCTTGATCCTTGGAGACAACATCTTCTATGGCGAGGGCCTGTCCAAAAAACTGCAGCGCGCGGCTGAGAGAGGTCCGGGCGCGACCGTGTTTGGGTACTATGTGCAGGATCCGGAGCGCTACGGCGTGGTCAGCTTCGATGGGGCGGGTCGTGCGGTGTCCCTGGAGGAGAAACCCGCAGTGGCGAAATCGAACTACGCGGTCACGGGGTTGTACTTTTATGACGCGGATGTGGTCGAGATCGCCAAGGGCATTCGGCCTTCGCCGCGGGGTGAACTGGAAATCACCGATGTGAACCTGGAGTACCTGGCGCGCGATCAGCTCACCGTCGAGGTGCTGAGCCGCGGTACCGCCTGGCTTGATACCGGGACGCACAACTCGCTGCTTGACGCGGCGAACTTCATTCGGGTGGTTGAGGAGCGGCAAGGGCTGAAAATCGCCTGTCCAGAAGAGGTGGCGTACCGGATGGGATACATCAATGGCGATGCCCTCTTGGCCTTGGCTGAGCCCCTGCGTAAGAGCGGCTACGGGGAATACCTGGTCAAGCTGCTCAACCAGGAGGTCCGCCAATGAAGGTCGCCCCAACGCGCCTGCCAGAAGTGCTGTTGATTGAACCCCAGGTGTTTGGGGACGACCGCGGTTTTTTCATGGAGACCTGGCAGCGGCGCAAGTTCGCCGATGCCGGAATCGACCTGGACTTTGTGCAGGACAACCACAGCCGCTCGGTCCAGGGGGTGCTGCGTGGCCTGCATTACCAACTGCTGCAACCCCAGGGCAAGCTCGTGCGGGTGACCCTGGGCGAGGTGTTCGATGTGGCGGTCGACCTGCGGCGCAGTTCGCCGCGGTTTGGTGAATGGGTGGGTGTGACCCTGTCCGCGGCAACCAAGCAAATGCTCTGGGTGCCGCCGGGGTTTGCGCATGGTTTCTATGTGCTGAGTGATGTGGCCGAGTTTCAATACAAGTGCAGCGACTACTACGCCCCTGAACACGAGCGCAGCCTGCGCTGGAACGACCCCGATCTCGCCATTGATTGGCCCCTGGTGGCCGGTGCAGCCCCGGCGTTGTCTTCCAAGGATGCCGAGGGGCATTGGTTGGTGAACGCTGAGGTCTATCCATGAAGGCGGTGGTCCTGGGGGCGCAGGGGCAGCTCGGTCGTGCGCTTTGCGAACAGTGTCCGACGGGCATCGACCTGGTTGGATTGGGTCGAGCCGAGGCGGACCTCGCCCAGCCAGGTGCGGCCGCTGCAGCGATCGATGCCCATGCCCCTGAGTTGGTCATCAACGCCGCTGCCTACACCGCAGTGGATCAGGCGGAATCGGAGCCCGATTTGGCGCACCGGGTCAATGCTGAAGCAGTCGATGAAATTGCGCTGCAGTGCCTGCGCCAGGGTGTACGCCTTGTGCACGTGTCTACCGACTTTGTCTTCGATGGCCGGGCCGGCACCCCCTATCGGCCGGGGGATCAAACCCAGCCCTTGAGTGTGTATGGCGCCAGCAAGCGTGCTGGCGAAGACGCGATTCAGGCGCATTCAGGGCTTTCCAGTGCCATTGTGCGCACCGCCTGGGTGTACGCGGCCGGCGGCAGCAACTTCGTGCGCACCATGCTGCGGTTGCTGGCGGAGCGCGATGCGCTGAAGGTCGTTGCCGATCAGGTGGGAAGTCCGACCTGGGCACGGGGGCTCGCGCAGGTGCTGTGGCGAGCCGGCCAAAAGCCGGGATTCAAGGGCATACACCACTACACCGATGCCGGTGTGGCGAGTTGGTACGACTTCGCCCTGGCGATCCAAGAGCAGGGGCTCGCCTTGGGTCTGCTGGACCGTTCGATCGAGGTTTCTCCCATCGCCACAGAAGACTACCCAACACCGGCCGTGCGTCCCCCGTTCAGCGTGTTGGACAAACGCAGCCTGTATACAGGGCTCGATGTGAATCCGGTGCACTGGCGGGTGCAACTGCGCGCAATGATGCAGGAGCTGAATGCATGACCCAACCCCGTTCGATGCTGATCACCGGGGGCGCCGGATTCATCGGCGCCAACTTCGTCCACCATTGGGCAGCGAAATATCCCGAGCACCGGCTCGTGGTTCTGGATGCCTTAACCTATGCCGGTAACTTGCAGAGCCTTCAGGGGTTGGATGGGCAACCCAATTACCGGTTTGTGCATGGCTCGATCAACGACCAGCGCTTGGTTGAACAATTGCTGAAGGAGGAGGGCATTGATTGCATCCTGCATTTCGCCGCTGAAAGCCACGTAGACCGCTCCATCACCGGTCCAGATGCCTTCATCGAGACCAACGTGCTTGGCACCCACGCGTTGCTCAAAGCCGCGCGGGCGGTTTGGCTTGCCGGCGACGGCAGGCCGCACCGCTTCCACCACGTGTCCACCGATGAAGTGTATGGCACCTTGACGCCCACGGACCCGCCGTTCACTGAATCGACTGCGTATGCGCCGAATTCGCCCTACGCGGCGAGCAAAGCTGCATCCGACCACCTGGTGCGGGCCTACCACGAGACCTATGGGCTCGAAGTCACCACGAGCAACTGCTCCAACAACTACGGCCCCTACCATTTTCCCGAGAAACTCATCCCCCTGTGTTTGATCAACATCCTTTCGGGCAAGCCACTGCCCATCTACGGCGATGGGCAACAGGTGCGGGATTGGCTGTACGTCGCCGACCACTGCCGCGGCATCGAACGCGTGCTGGAGGTGGGGCGGTCCGGGCGCACCTACAACATTGGTGGCCACAACGAAATGGCCAACCTGGACCTCGTGCACAGCCTCTGTGCCCGAGTCGATGCCGCTTTCGCTGAGGCCCCGGAGCTCAGCGAACGCTTTCCCGATGCCCCCCCGGCCAGGGGCAAGGCCAGCACCGAGTTGATCACCTTCGTGAAGGACCGCCCCGGCCACGACCGGCGCTACGCAATCGACGCGCGACGCGCGACAGAAGAGCTCGGGTTCGTGCCCGCGGAGACCTTCGAGACCGGCATTGCCAAGACCGTTCACTGGTACCTGGGCCATGAAACCTGGTGGCGCAACGTGCTGAGCGGTGAGTACCGCGACTGGGTCCAGCAGCAGTACGGTTCCTGAAAGGCCAAGGTGAAGCCGAAGGTTACAATCGCCCACGTCGTGCATCGATTCGATATCGGCGGGCTCGAGAACGGCGTCGTCAACCTGATCAATCGGTTGGGGGATGGATACAGTCACCAAGTGATTGCCCTGACCGAGTGCAATCCGGGGTTTTGTCAGCGCATCTCCCATTCCAATGTGCAATACCATGCCTTGCACAAGCGGGAGGGTCAGGACTGGCGTATGCTTTGGCGCCTGTACCGGTTGTTGCGGAAGCTGGGGCCGGACATCGTTCATACCCGCAACCTGGCGACACTCGAAGCCGCCGGGGTGGCATGGCTTGCTGGGGTCCCACTGCGGGTGCATGGTGAACACGGTTGGGACATGACCGACTTGGACGGGAGCAATGCCCGTTACCAGAGACTGCGCCGGCTGATGGCGCCTTTGATCCATCGCTTCGTCGCACTCTCCTCTCAAGGTGCAGCCTACCTTGTCGACAACGTCGGCGTTCCCAGGCGCAAGGTCGTGCGCATCATCAACGGCGTTGATGTGGAGCGGTTTCAAGCTGGTCACGACCGGGGACGACTGCCGGATGGGTTCGCCCCGGAGGGTACGGTTGTGCTCGGGTCTGTTGGGCGCATTGCAGAGGTCAAAAACCACGTGGCCCTGGCCCGTGCCTTTGTCTTGGCGCATCGGTTGGCGCCCGCGCAGATGGCGGTGGCTCGCCTGGTCATTGTGGGCGATGGCCCGCAGCGGGGCGCGGTGGAAGCTATACTCACAGGCGCAGGCCTCACGGATCGACTGCACTTGGCCGGTGCCCAGTCGGACATACCGGCTTGGATGCGGAGTTTCGACCTGTTCGTTCTGCCGTCTCTGGCTGAAGGCATCTCCAACACCATCCTCGAGGCCATGGCGGTGGGGCTGCCTGTGGTGGCCACCCAGGTCGGCGGCAACGATGAACTCGTTGCGCCGGGCGAAACCGGGGTGTTGGTGCCCGCTGGGGACGACTCGGCCCTTGCGAACGCCCTGATCGAGGTGGTTTCGGACCGCGAACTGCGGGCACGTCAGGGAATCAATGCTCGGCAGCGCGCCGAGCATGCGTTTTCTTTGCAAACGATGGTGGAGCGCTACGCTGCGTTGTACCAGGACCTCGTGGTGGCGCGCGGGTGATGTCGGATCAACGGAGACACTAGCGGCAATGTGCGGAATCGCTGGCATTTTTCAGATGGGGGTGGGCGATGCCGTGGATCCGAGCGTTCTCGAACGCATGAACCAGGCGCAGTTCCACCGTGGTCCGGATGAGGGTGGGTACCACTACGGTCCGGGGCTCGGCCTGGCGCATCGACGGCTTTCGATCATCGACCTTTCCGGAGGCCAGCAGCCCATGGCCGATCAAGAGGGTCGGGTTGTGGTGGTGTTCAACGGTGAAATTTACAATTTCGCTGAGTTGCGCACCGAGCTGATGGGCCTCGGCCACCACTTCCGCACCCGCAGTGATACCGAAGTGCTGGTTGAGGGGTGGAAGGCCTGGGGCGAAGCCTTGGTCCAGCGCTTGCGCGGAATGTTTGCCTTTGCCCTCTGGGACCGGACCGAAGAGACGGTGTTTCTGGCGCGGGACCGGCTGGGCATCAAGCCCCTCTACTATGGCCTCACGGACCGCGGCGCCCTGGTGTTCGGCTCGGAGCTCAAGGTGGTGCTGGCGCATCCGGGCATTCGCAGGGACCTAGACCCCCAGGCTGTTGAAGAGTATCTGGCGCTGGGGTATGTGCCCGACCCGCGCTCGATTCTGAGTACCGTCAAAAAGCTACCCGCAGGCTATCGCCTGCTGTGCCGGAGAAACGATGCGCTGGGCGAGCCCAGGCAGTACTGGGACCTCCCCTTTGCTCCGGTCGACTCCGGCGATGAACGCCAGCTGTCGGAAGAACTGATTGAACGGTTGCGCGAAGCGGTGCGCATCCGACTGGTCGCCGAAGTGCCCTTGGGTGCGTTCTTGTCTGGTGGCGTCGATTCCAGTGCAGTGGTCGCGTTGATGGCGCAGCTTCAGTCCGACCCAGTGAACACCTGTTCCATCGGGTTCGATGTGCCGGAGTTCGACGAGAGCGTTTATGCGCAGCGGGTCGCTCAGCAGTACAACACAGAGCACCACCAGCGCACTGTCAATCCCGATGACTTCGACCTGATCGACCAACTGGCCAGTTTGTACGACGAGCCGTTTGCAGACAGTTCTGCATTGCCGACCTATCGGGTGTGCCAGTTGGCTCGTGAACGGGTGACAGTCGCGCTCTCTGGCGATGGAGGCGATGAGAATTTCGCTGGATACCGCCGCTACCGCTGGCACATGAATGAGGCCCGCATGCGCGGAGTGCTGCCGCGACCGGTGCAGGGGCCAGTCTTTGGCGCACTGGGAAGCCTGTATCCAAAGTTGGACTGGGCACCGCGGTTTCTGCGCGCAAAGAGTACGTTTCAAGCCCTCGCCCGTGACCCTGTCGCCGGCTACTACAGAAACTTCTGCCTGTTGGTCGACGAGCAGCGTGAGGCCCTCTACAGCGACGCATTCAGGCGCGCGTTACAAGGGTACAACGCGGTGGAATTGTTTCGTTACCACGCGGCCCGCAGTCCCAGTGATGACCTGTTGTCTCAGGCGCAGTACATCGACTTCAAAACCTACCTGTCCGGAGACATCCTCACCAAGGTCGATCGCGCCAGCATGGCCCATGCGCTCGAAGTGCGGGTTCCCATCTTGGACCACCAGTAGATCGGAAGAGC
>DHQM01000159.1:0-364 GCA_002408105.1 Gammaproteobacteria bacterium UBA5338
CCCATACACCGAGCAAGGCCGCATCTTAGCCTGTGGCTTTGGCGGTTGCACCGCAGGCGCCCCGGGGGCTAGCATCCGGTCGCGCGCCGCGCGCAGGCCCGCCGCTCGTGCTCGACGCCACCAGGAGAGCCACTGCCATGACGGATTCCTCAAGTCCCATCGATCACCTCCAAACCGCTGTGCGCCGCATCGAGCCCAAGCGCGGGCTGCCGCCGGTGGAAGACTGGCGGCCGGCCCGGGAAGGTGAGATCGACATCCGCATCGGGCGCGACGGGCGCTGGTGGTACCGGGGCTCGCCCATCGAGCGTGCGGCCATGGTGCGGCTGTTCTCCACCATTTTGCGCAAGGACGCAGACGGTGAGAC
>DHQM01000159.1:653-1039 GCA_002408105.1 Gammaproteobacteria bacterium UBA5338
GGTTGCATTTCAGCACCCAAACGGGCGATCGGGTGGTGGCGGATGCAGCGCACCCGCTGTGGGTGGTGGTGAACCCGGCCACGGGCGAGCCGGCGCCGTACCTGCGGGTGCGTGGCCGGCTTGATGGGCTCCTGACCCGGGCGCTGTACTACCGGCTGGTGGATGCGGCGCAGCCGGAGACCGGTCCCAGCGGCACTGAGCTGGTGGTGTACAGCGCCGGTGAACGGTTTGTGCTCGGTTCTGTGGCGGGCGACTGACCGGCCGGCTTCTTCAGGCTGGCGTGCTTTGGTCTCCTTGAGGCGCTGGGGGAACGCCCGGAGCTGCGGGTGGCGGCCCGGCCGACTCGGTCAGACGGCGCAGGTTGTCGTTGATCTTGAACAGCACGA
>DHQM01000159.1:1283-5866 GCA_002408105.1 Gammaproteobacteria bacterium UBA5338
TCGTTGATCTTGAACAGCACGATTGCCAACTCGCACCAGATCCGCACCGAGACCGCGCCGATCACGATGCCGAGCAAGCCCATGAACACGCGCCCGCTGAAGACCGCGCCGAGGCCGGAAAGCACCACAAAAACCAGCAGAATCCAATACACAAGGGTGATGAATTTGGGGGTGAGCATTTCATTAAAGTAGAGCAGATCCCGCATGCCGAATCTCCTTGTTTTGGCAAGTCTTGGAGGTGAGCTTACCGCGCCTCGGTGTCGGCAGTCATCCGTGGCTTCGAGGCTCCGCCGATGTTTTGACCGCTCGCCATGAAACGGCCAGCGCTTCAAACATCCGTCAGCGCAGACTGCACGTCACACGGTGGTCAGTCCAGTGTGGTAGGAATGCACGCGAGCATGCATCCCGAAAGGATTGACAATCGGGGTGGAGGACCAGGCCATGCAAGGCTGTCAGCGGAGGAAGGACCGGCGAAGGGCTTGGGTGCAGCGCCTTGGTTCGAAATGGCGCGCCGGTGCATGCGGGGGAAATGTGTGGCGGGCCCACCGATGGAGCGCCACCCGTTCAACGGCCGCGGTGGCCCATCGAGGGGCTTCTACCAATGGGGATACCAATGGAGAATCGCGCCGATGTCACCAGACAGGGTGACTCCAATTGCGGCTTGGCTGCAGTCATTGATGGGGTCCTGGAAAGCGCTCAGGGCCAAGACGAGGTTGCCATCCGGGATTTGCTTGAGGCGTTCTCAGGGCGTTCCTATGGCCCCCTGTTGATGGTGCCGGGTTTGGCGATGGCGACGCCTCTGGGGGCCATTCCCGGGGTGCCCATCGTTTTCGGCGTGTTGGCGGCATGGGTCGGGTTGCAGCTGCTGGTGGGCCGGTCGCAGCCATGGGTGCCGGGATGGATGGTGAATCGAAGCATCGACCGGGAGCAGGTGGTGCGTCGACTGAAGTCCGCGCGCCCCTGGTGCCAGAGGGTGGACCGCTGGATTCGCCGGCGCTGGGTGTGGGTGGTCCAGTCTCCGATGGTTCAGGTTGTGGGTCTGGTCGCCGTTGGTATGGGGGCGAGCACCATTCCCCTGGCAGTGGTTCCATGGGGCGTGACAGCCCCCGGCATCGCGCTCTGCCTGTTGGGGTTGGGACTGATGGCGCAGGACGGTGTTGCGGTCGGCGTTGGTACAGGGCTTGGCCTGCTCACACTGGGTATGATGCTCAGGCTGGTATAGCCCACGGCGGGCCGGTTCGATCAGCCTGGGGTGTGCGGACCGGGTAAGATGCGCAGGGCTCGAGCGTATTGCCAAGCACCCGGCCCGCTCGCTTCAGTCGAGGGGGACATGATCCGCTTGGACTTGGGTCAGGAACCTCGGCGCCTTTGCCCGCGCAACGGAACCGAGCCTGGAGAAGTGAACCCCGAACGGCGGCCAGGGTCGAAAATGCGTCAGGGTGCCCCAGGCGCATGGGCACGTGCAGTCGATAAGGAGAGGGAATGCGTTGGCACCATCAGGCTGTCGGGACGGGTAAGGCAGGTCCCGGGCGCTTCGCGCGAGCGAGGCGCCGTTTGCACACGCTTTGGTTTTGCACGCTCGGTTTGGTGGGTGTGCTCCCTGCGCCGCACGCACTGGGGTTTGGTTTTGATGACGTCACCGAGCTCGCGCGTTCGCGCTCCGAGCGGCCCTATGTGGCGCCAGACGAAATCCCCAGATTTTTGCAGAACCTCTCGTACGACCAGTTTCGCAGCATCCGTTTCAAACCGGATCAGAGCCTGTGGCGACCCAGCAGCACCCGTTTTCAGGTGATGCTGACCGCTCCCGGCCGCCACCTCAATCACCGTGTGGACATTCACGAAGTCAACCGCGAAGGCGTGGCGCCGATTCCCTTCGACAAAGCCCAGTTCGACTTCGGCAATGAAGACTTTGCCAAGCGCATCCCAGCGGACCTGGGTTTGGCTGGGCTGCGTTTGACCTACCCCATCAACGATCCCGGGATTCAGGACCAGTTCTTGGTGTTCGAGGGGGCCAGTTATTTTCGCGGGGTGGGGGCTGGTGAAGTGTTTGGCTTGTCGGCGCGGGGACTGGCCGTTGACACGGCGCTTCCCAAAGGCGAAGAGTTTCCGCGATTCACCCGGTTCTGGCTGGAGCGCCCAACGCCTTGGGCACAAGTCATGCGCCTTTACGCGTTGCTTGAAAGCCCGAGTGTGGCCGGCGCCTACCAGTTCACCCTCTACCCTGGGGAAGACACCCGCGTTGAGGTCGAAGTGAGGTTGTTCGCCCGCGCGCCCATTGCCCGTCTGGGGCTTGCGCCCCTGACCAGCATGTTCTATTACGGAGAGGGCATGACCCGGCCCCGCGGGCAGTGGCGTCCCGAAGTGCATGACAGCGATGGGTTGCTGATTCGAGCCGGGGATGACCGCTGGACCTGGCGGCCCTTGTCGAACCCACTGCGGCTGCAACAGTACAGTTTTCAGTTGGACCAGGTCCGGGGGTTTGGCCTGTTGCAGCGGGACCAGCGTTTCGCAGCCTATGAGGACGGTGAGGCGCGGTATGAACGCAGACCCAGCGCTTGGGTGGAGTTGCACAGTGGGTCGGGCCCTGGGCGGGTCATGTTGATTCTGATCTCCACGCCAGATGAAACCAACGACAACGTGGTGGCGTTCTGGACCCCTGCTGAAACGATCGAAGCGGGAGAGATGCTGGCGTTTGATTACAGTTTGACCTTCGGCGACAGCTCCATTCCCGAACAGCCGGTGGCTCACACCGTCAACAGCTTCGTGGGTCTCGGCGAGACGGCACCGGCCGACGCTGGAATCTATCGGTTTGTTGTCGACTACGCTGGGGGGGCATTGCGGGAGATGGACGAGGCTGCGCCTGTGGTGGGGAAAGTGACGCTGTCTGCGGGCGCGGTGTTGCTCGACAGTTATGTGGAGTACATCGAAGCCTCCGACGTGTGGCGGCTGTCTTTTCTGGTGGACGGTCCTGAAGCCAACGGCATGGAGATCAATGCCGGCTTACACTTGGATGGTGACGCGATCAGCGAGACCTGGAGCTACCACCTGCCCGCTCAGAACAGCCTGCAAGCCCCTCCATGACGGCTGAGTCCAGGTCCTCCGTGCACGAACCATGGGGCGCGCTGCTGGCGCGTGCCTACCTGTACCTGCGCCGGGCTGGTGTCGATGGCCGACAGGCCGCCCTGGTGGTGGCTGAGTTGACCGATGCAGTTGCGCAGTCGGGTATTGATGCCGAGGATTACGACTGGGTGGAGTGGTTGCAAACCCATCCGCAGTGGAAGCGGCACTCTACCAATGTGTCGATCCCGTGGCCGAGATTGAACCGCCGCAGCATCAGCTACCAAAAACGTGGCTGAGCCGGTGACCAAGCACGGGTCTGGCACCACAGCATCGCCCCGAAAGCGTGCCACGAACTCGCGCTGGCGCAGGGTGGCGGCGCTGCGGCGCTTTGTGTTTCTGGCGCTGGTGCTGGCGACCACTGGGTCCGGAGTGGCACTTTTGGTCAGCGTACTGCCCTACCATGGCGCGCGGCCATTGGAAGTGGTCATCCTGGTCCTGTTCAGCATGTTGTTTGGCTGGGTCACCATTGGATTTTGGCTCTCTCTGTACGGGTTTGTGTTGCGCAGGTTCGGAGGCGATCCCTGCAGTCCGCTCCAGCGGCATTCGGCGCAGGAGCGAACGGAGCAGCCGCTTAAACCCACCGCCATTCTGTTCCCCATCTACCACGAAGAAGTGGAGCGCAGTTTTGCGGGTCTTCGGGCCACCTACCTGAGCTTGGCCCGTGCTGGCGCATTGGATTCCTTCCAGTTTTTCATTCTCTCGGACAGCCGCGACCCAGATTTCTGGTTGGAAGAGCAGCGGGCATGGCACGGACTTTGTGAATCGCTCGGTGCCCATGGCCGCATTCACTACCGGCGCCGCACCGTCAACGTAAAGCGCAAGCCCGGCAACGTGCTCGATTTTCTTCGCCGCTGGGGTCAGGATTTTGACTACATGGTCGTGCTCGATGCCGACAGTGTCATGAGCGGTGAGACCCTGGTGCAATTGGTACAGTTGATGGAGGGCTCGCCGAACATCGGAATCCTCCAGACCGCGCCACAACTGGTCAATGCCGGTACCTTTTATGCACGGATGCAGCAGTTTGGGTCGCAGCTGTTTGGTCCGCTGTTTCTTTCCGGGTTGGCTGCGCTGCAACTGGGCGACTCGGTCTTCTGGGGTCACAACGCGATCCTGCGGGTCCGCCCCTTCATGCAGCACTGTGGTATTCCACAGTTGCGCGGCTGGGGACTGTTTCGTGGCAGTGTGCTCAGTCATGATTTCGTTGAAGCCGCGCTGCTTGGCAGGCAAGGATGGGAGACGTGGTTGGAGCCGGGTTTGGGTGGCAGCTATGAGGAGTCTCCACCCACTTTGGTGGACGAACTCAGCCGAGACCGCAGGTGGGTCAAGGGCAATCTACAGCACCTGGCTTTTCTGTTCGGTCGAGGCTTTCGTGGGGCCCACCGCCTGGCGTTCGTCAATGGGATGATGAACTACCTAACAGCGATGCTCTGGCTCCTGTTCATCATTGCGACAAGCACAGAGAC
>DHQM01000159.1:6116-7499 GCA_002408105.1 Gammaproteobacteria bacterium UBA5338
TTTCCCGAGTGGCCCGAATGGCATCCGGATTTGGCGTTGGCGCTCTTGGCCTCGACCTTTGCGCTCTTGCTGACGCCCAAACTGCTGGCCTTGCTGGATCTATCCTTGGATTCTGTCCGGCGCACGGCCATGGGCGGGTTCGGCCGTGCGGGGATCAGCCTTGCAATCGAGACGTTGTTTTCAGCGCTGTTGGCGCCGATCCGGATGCTATCCCACAGCCTGTACGTGTTTGAGGCGCTGTTCAACGTAGAGGTTCGCTGGGCCGGACAAAATCGAACTGGCGAGACCCGATGGCGCGATGCGTGGCGGCGCCAGGCGGCGGGGTCATTGCTTGCCCTGGCGTGGTCCGGATTTGCCTTCTGGGTCGAGCCTTTGTTCTTTCTTTGGTCGTTGCCCATCGCCCTGCCGCTGGTGTTCGCGGCGCCGATCTCGGTGCTCGTGAGCCGGTACCGGGTGGGCCAGGTATTGCGCAGGCGTGGTTTGCTGTTGTCTCCCGAGGAGACGCATCCTTCGGAGGAGCTTTCGGACTTGTCCGACTACCGCCTGCCGGTCATCAGAGGGCTGTCCCCTGTGGCGCGCACGGTGCTGGACCCGCGTCGAATGCAACTGCAGCTGGCCTTGGTTCGGCCAAGGTCCGAAACGCCCTTGCGCAGCAGGACAAGACGCGCCCTAATCGACAGGTGTTGCCACCAGGGACCGGATGCCCTCAGCGCACGTGAGCAGCGCTGGATTGTCGAAGACCGCCAGGCACTGGAACGTCTCCACACCCTGGCCTGGCGGCAAGGGCCGAACACCCCTTGGGGCAAGCGGATTGACGCGCTGGTCGCCGCGCCTGAGTTGGCGCCGGTTGCGGCTTCGGCCCGCACTGAAACCAACGCCTGAGTCAGCCTTCCTGCCGGTCGCATGCACGGATCAATGCATGCACATGGGCAAGCTTGTCGATTGCGGGCTGCGACAACACGAACGGATAGAGGTCTGGCTGGCCCATGCTGCGGTTGAGGCTGTTGACCGCGAACGTGATGGGCCACCAGGCGTCGAGCAGCGTTTCGAAGTTGGCGGGCCGGTAGGGGTTGAAGGCCGCCTTTCCACTCAGTGTGCTGCGTTCGCCATGGCGGGGCCGCAGTTGTATCCCAAAACTGTAGGCGGTCTCCAGCGTATCGACGATATGCAGGTAGTGGGCCCAGCTTTCGGCGAAATCTTCCCAGGGGTGGCTGGTTGCGTAGGCGCTCACATACTGGGCTCGCCAATCGTTCGGGGGGCCTTCGTTGTAGTGCCGATCGAGGGCCTCTCCGTAGTCGGCGCGCTCGTCGCCAAAGCGCTCGCGAAACGCGTTGAGACGCTCGGGGTTGGGTGCCACCAGCAGCTGCCAGTAGTAGTGGCCGA
>DHQM01000184.1:0-690 GCA_002408105.1 Gammaproteobacteria bacterium UBA5338
CCCAGCGCCGCGCGCCGGTTGCCAAGGCCTCGACCACCCGCGGGTGGTTGGCGAGACCGAGGTAGTCGTTGCTGGAGAACGCCAACCACTCCCCGCCGCTGTGCGCTAGACGCGGCTGTTGCGGGCCCTGGTGGGTGCGGCGGCGGCGGTAGCGGTGGCGCGAGCGCAGCGCCGCCAGCTCCTGTTCAAGCCGTGCTTCTCGTGGGTGCACGGTGGCTGCTAGGCGCGTGCCTGGGTTGCGTCGTAGTACTGGCCGGAACGCTGCTCTTGGCGCGCGGCTTCAACCAGGGCGGCGGTGCGGGCACTGGCCTCCACGGTTTCCTCATGGGTTTCGGTTTGGATGCCGAGGCGCTTGAACAACTGCATGTCGTCGCTTGTTTCAGGCAATGGTGTCGTCAATAGCTTCTCGCCGACAAACACCGAATTGGCGCCAGCAAAGAAGCACAGCGCCTGAATGCCGTCTTCCATGCCCTCGCGACCGGCGGAAAGGCGCAACTGGGAATCCGGCATCAGGATGCGGGCCGTGGCGATGGTGCGCACCAACTCCAGGGGGTCCAGCGCTTCGACCTGGTCGAGCGGGGTCCCGGCGACCTTGACCAGCAGGTTGATCGGCACACTCTCCGGGTGCTCGGGCAGGTTCGCGAGCTGTTGCAGCAGGCCGGCGCGGTCCTGGCGGGATTCCCCCATGCC
>DHQM01000184.1:938-3133 GCA_002408105.1 Gammaproteobacteria bacterium UBA5338
GGGTGGTGATGATCTCGCCGTAGTACTCGGGTGAGGTGTCCAGATTGTGGTTGTAGTAGTCGAGTCCCGCATCGGCGAGGCGGTGTGCTTGGGACTCGGTGAGCATGCCGAGGGTCATGCAGGTCTCGAGTCCCAGCGCTTTGACGCCTTTGACCATTTCGATGACATGGGGCAGGTCGCGGTCTTGCGGCGAGCGCCAGGCTGCACCCATGCAGAAGCGAGTCGCTCCTTTGTCACGGGCTGTGCGGGCGGCTTCGAGCACGCGTTCGACTTCCAGCAGTTTTTCCCGTTCCAGGGCCGTGTTGTAATGGCCGCTCTGGGGGCAGTAGGCGCAGTCTTCGGGGCAGGCACCGGTCTTGATTGACAACAGGGTGCTCAGTTGCACCTGGTTCGGTTGGTGGTGTCGGCGGTGGACCGTCTGGGCCTCGAACAGCAGGTCATTCAGTGGTGCGTTCAGCAAGCGCTCCACCTCCTGACGGCTCCAATCATGGCGGTGTGGGCTTGCTTGCCCGGGCATGGCGGCTGGGTTGGCGTGCATGGACGGCCCCTTGGCGACAATATCAGGAACGATCAGTGGTGCGCAGCCAGGTACGGGTGCGCACCGCGAGGAGCGAAAGGATGCCGCTGCCGTACAACCGCTGTCAACCAAACAACGAACCGTCGGTTTACAAATGGCTGCGTGCCCTGCACTGGTGGCTGCTGCCGGGCCACTGTCTGCTGTGTGACCTCGGCAGCGGGCGGGATTTCGACCTTTGTGCCCTTTGCGAAGCCGATCTGCCCTGGATTCAGGTCGCCTGCCCCAGGTGCGCCGTTCCGCTGCCGAGTCCAGCACCGGGCTGTGCCCGCTGTTTGCGCCGGCCTCCTGCTTTCGCCTGTACCCGTGCGCCGATGGCCTATCAAGGCGCGGTCGCAAGTCTCGTGCCGCGCTGGAAAAAGGGGGAACTGCCGGCGCTGCAGCGGGTGCTCGTCGGCTTGTTGGCGGCTCGGGTCGCGCCTGCTGCGGCTGAGGTCGACCTGCTCGTGCCTGTTCCCTTGCACCGTCGCCGCCGGGCGCAGCGTGGGTTCAACCAGGCACAGGAGCTCGCGTTGGGGCTTGGCGCCGAGCTGGGGCTGCCCGTGTTGACGCGGCCCGTCCTGCGCACGCGCGACACGCGCAGCCAACAGGGGCTGAATGCTGCGGCGCGTCGGCGCAACCTGCGCGGGGCATTTCGGGTCGACGCGGACCTTTCTGGGTGCCATGTGGCTGTGGTTGACGATGTGGTCACAACTGGGGCGACCGCCGAAGCCCTGGCCGTGGCGGTGCTGCGCGCCGGTGCGCAGCGCGTTGAGGTGTGGGCGGTCGCGCGCACGCCACGACCGCAGGCTTGAGGTTTACAGCTTCGCAGCGGCTGGTTAAGGTTTGGTCACAACCCGCGCGCCCGCCGGGTGACTCGGGCGGGCTTTTTCTGGCTTGACCCAGGATCCACTGTCGGCGCGCCGCTTTTGCTCTGCCCCTCCCCCAGCGATGAATGTGCCATCTCGGCACGAATACCGCGCCTTGGTTTCTGGCTGCGGGCACTGTTCGCAGTTGGTGTGCTGGCCGTTGTCGAGGTTGGGCTCGCGGCGCAGCAGGCTGAAATCGAATACTTCGCTGTCTATCCAGGTTCTCGGTTGGAGCACCGCAAACTTGAGCCGGAGGGGCGCTATTCTCTGGTATTGGGGGTCAGCGCCGAGTCCTTCGAAGCCCGGGACCTCACCGGCCGGGTGCAGCACTTTTACTACTACAACCCTTCTGACCGCGCGACCGAAACCCTGTTCGAGCACTACCTGGACGCCCTGCGCGACGCGGGCTTCGAGGTGGCATTCACTTGCATTGACCGTGCCTGTGGTCCGAGCTACGCGGCCGACCGCTGGGCGCGCTTCAACGGCATTGAGGCCAGGCGCGGTGCGATCGGTCGGTATGTGGCGGCGCGGCGCACCCGCCCCGAGGGCACGGTTTGGGTGGCTCTCATGGTGGGGCAACACCGCACCCAGGTTGATGTGATTGAACGGCGAGGGTCCGAAACGCAGGCGACCAACTTGGAAACCCGCCTGCACCAAGCGGGACGCTGGTTGCTGGGGGTGTCCTTTGAGCCTGGGTCCGCTCAGGCCGACCGCCTGGCGGCCGGCAGCCTCGAAGCCCTGGCGGCGCTGGCCCGCTCGCGGCCGGACTGGCG
>DHQM01000184.1:3355-5763 GCA_002408105.1 Gammaproteobacteria bacterium UBA5338
ACTGGCGCTTGTTCGTGGTCGGTCACGCGGACGCCACCGAGTCTGATGCCGAGGCGCTCAGCGTGGCCCGGGCGCGCTGGGTGGCTGATCAGCTGGTCAGGACGATGCCGGAGTGGGCCGGCCGGTTGGAGGCGGTGGGGGCAGCCGCCTGGGCGCCGATGGCGGGCAGCGCCACTGCGGCTGGGCGGGCCGAGAACCGCCGAGTCGAGCTGGTGTTGCGCGGGACTGGCGCTTCGTAGCCACCCACGACCAAGGAGAAGCGCCATGGGCTGGATCGACTGGGCAGTGGTCGCGGTGTACCTGCTGGCGATGCTGGGGATGGCAGTCTGGCTCGGGCGCCGCCAGCGGGATCGCGCCGACTACTACGTCGGTGGACACCGCACGGGGGCGGTCCCCATCGCGCTATCGACCATGGCCACCCAGTGCTCCACCAACAGCCTGCTTGGCGCGCCGGCCTTCGTCGCGTTTTCTGCGGGGGGCGGGCTGCTCTGGCTGCAGTACGAGCTCGCGGTTCCGCTTGCCATGGTGCCCGTGATGCTTTTTCTCCTGCCGGTGTTTCGCCGCCACGGGTTGATCTCCGTGTACCACTACCTGGAACTGCGCTTCGGTGTCGCAACCCGTCTGGTGCTGAGTGGCCTGTTCCAATTGATGCGGGCTTTCGCCACCGGGGTGATCGTCTACGGCATGGGGCTGGTGCTGCAATCCGTGCTCGATTTGCCGTTCTGGGCCTCAGTGCTGCTGTTGGGGCTGGCCACAGTTGGCTACGACGTACTCGGCGGCATTCGGGCGGTGATTTACAGCGATGTCGTGCAGATGCTGGTCCTGGTGGTGATGATCTGGGTGATGTTCGCATTTGCCTTGGATGTGGTCGGCGGCTGGGATGCCATGTGGGCCGCGTTCCCGCAGGAACGGGTGCGCACCCTCGACTTTGCCGCGAATGGCTTCAGCGACGGCGTCGACTTTGCTTTCTGGCCCATGCTGATCGGTGGGTTCTTGCTCTACATCGCCTACTACGGGTGCGATCAAAGCCAGGTGCAGCGCGAACTGTCCTCGAAGGATGTCGATGGCACCAACATGGCGCTGTTCCTAAATGGCGTGTTCCGCTTTCCCGTGGTCTTGAGCTACTGCCTGCTGGGCGTTGCCATCGGTGCCTACGCCGCTGTGGATCCAACGTTTGTGGAGCGGTTGCCGCTACAAACGTTGTGGCGCGACGGCGCCATGGTGCAGGTGCCCAACTACAACCTGGCGGTGCCGAGCTTCATCCTGCAGGAATTCCCGCCCGGTTTGGTCGGGCTTGCCTTCGTGGCGCTGTTCGCCGCGGCGATGTCGTCACTGGATTCGGTGCTCAACTCCCTGAGCGCGGTGACCATGGAAGACTTTGTGCGCCGGTTCTGGCCGGCGCACCTGCACCCTGCCAACGAGCTTCGCTGGTCCCGGGTGCTGACCCTGTGCTGGGGCCTGGTGACCATCGCCGCGGCGTTCGTTGTCGGGCGCATTGCCGATTCTGTGTTGGTGGCGATCAACATGGTCAGCTCGCTGATCAATGGCCCGATCTTGGGCGTGTTCGCCCTGGGCCTGTTGACCCGGCGCACCACGGGCACCGGCGCGCTCACCGGTTTCGCAGCGGGCTTTCTGGCCAACCTGCTGGTGGCGCTGGCAGCGCCGGCCGTGTCCTGGCTGTGGTGGAATCTGATTGGGTTCGCAGCGACTGTGGGTGTGGGCCTGGCTGTCGGGGTCTGGACCTCGACGGGCGCTGCTGCAGCGGCGGTGGATGACCGCCTGGTGTGGTCGCACACAATGCTCGGTTGGCTCGGCTACCGGCGGCGTTGGAGCCGCTACCAGGTGGCGTTGGTGGTCTGGACGGCGGCGATGTTCGGGCTGCTGTGGATGCTGCCTCAGTGGGTGGCGCCTGCCGCGTTGGCCTAATGGGGGCCGAAGTCCGCGGGACCCAGGCCATCTTCAAGGGCTTCGACGGCGGCTGGCAAGTCGGCAAGCTGGTGCACCTGACGGCCCGGCGGAGGGCCGCCGGGCCAGCCCCCTGCCCCATGGTTGATCCAAATGGTGTGCATGCCCACCGCCGCGGCGCCAGCGATGTCGTGCTCGTGGTGGTCACCCACATGCACGGCTTCGTGTGGGGCGCACCCCAATGCCTCCAGCGCCGCTTCGAACAGCGCTGGATGGGGCTTGCTCGCGCCGAGGTCTTCAGCGCACAGCGCAACCCTGAACAGGTGACCGATGCCGAGGCGGTGCACATCCGCGTTGCCGTTGGTGAGCACCCCCAACTGGTAGCGTCCCGCGAGCAGTTCGAGTGTTTCGAGCGCGTCGGGAAAGTACTGCACCTGGTGGCGCGCATGCAGGAAGTGATCGAAGGCTTCTTCGGCAAGCGAGCTCGCTTGCCGAAGAAGCCT
>DHQM01000184.1:6027-6237 GCA_002408105.1 Gammaproteobacteria bacterium UBA5338
GCCCACGTCCAAGAGGGCGGCCTCAATGGTGCGCCTGCGCAGTGCGCTCACCGCATGAATGAGTCCAGGCTCCTCGGCGAGCACACGCTCGCGCACCTGGCGCAGCCCGCCGGTTTCCAGCACGGCGGTGATCTGTGGTGCCCGCGCACTCAGAAACCCCAGCAGGCTCTCCTCCGCTTCGATCAGCACAGGAGTGACAGCCCAGAGGGT
>DHQM01000038.1:0-15680 GCA_002408105.1 Gammaproteobacteria bacterium UBA5338
GCAGTACGCCTGGCCTGTAATTGTGCGCGAAATCAAAGATCACATTGGACAAGCTGGGTGGGATTCAAAATTGTAGGAGAGTCGACTGGTGAGGGAACCGAGATGCGCTATTGCTTTGACTGGGCATCCCAAACTTCATAGGGCAAGCGATGAATCCGAGGCTTCTTTTTTTAAGCACCCGAGTATCTAAACTATCGTCAGTTGCAGCCGCACTAGCATGCGCCGTACTGCTAGTGCCGGAGGTCGAGGCTGAGATGGTCCGCCTTCCGATTGGCTCCAAGTGGAGTACATCTCTCTCTAAAAACGTTCCGGTTGAAGCGATTCGCAAGCCGGCTGCTGCCGCCGATGGTGACATATTTTGGTTTCACTTGGTGCGTGACCGTGGCCAAGACAACAACTTTCGGGTTGAGCTCAATGGCCAGGAACCAGAGCTCACCCGCAACATTCATTATGGAACCCAGTATAAGGTACGCTTCCTGCTGCATACGCCGCCTGAGTGGCAGGCCGACAGCGAGCATGAAATTATTTGGCAGTTGCACCGTGTTCCAGATCCCAAGGAGCGGGGTAAGCGCAGTCAACCGCTGGCTTCTCTCCGGATCATTGACAACCGTTTCTTCCTCCACCTCTGCTATTCTCAAGCGCCCGTGTCATTCGCAAAGAATCACATGGAGTGCCTCGCTTCCGCCCAGTTTGGCCAGCTGACACCGAACCGCGCCTACGCGTTTGAGCTGGATTATCGGTTGTCACGAGGCACCTTAGAGCAGGGGCGTCTGGTTGCAACCTTGGACGGGAGGCAGGTCTACGCGTACGAAGGCCCAATGGGGTACGATGACCAAGTGGGGCCTTACATGAAGTTCGGGATCTACAAGGCGGTATGGAACCCTATCCATGACCGGCTTACCTCAACTGACGAACGGCGCTACGGGTTTTCAGGCGTATCGGTTGTCCGCACCGACCACCCAACAGACCCGAAGACCTCAAGCACAGAGGCTGCTCTCGAAGATGCGCAAGGCCCGTGGGTCTCTTTCGATCCACCGGCTCTCCCGAGGCGACAGCTGTCTGCCGCTCAACCCGTCCACGTGGCTCCTGCAGAGGTGAAACCGTTGCGCGAGCAGACCGGCGAGACCCGACAATCGGAACGGGTTGCAGCGGTCTTGCGCAAACGCAACCGCACACATGGCGGGGCATCCGGTGCCCTGCACCGCGCTATCCAGCAGTGGCAAAAAATGGAGCGGTGGAGTGATTGAGGGGTTGGTGTGGAAGGTCAAGCGGCTTGGCGCGATGGGTGCGGGAGAGGTCATACACCGGATTCGACGAACCGCCAAGCAGCAGCTCGAGCGGGTGGAGCTGATCAAACCACCCACTGTACCGAGTCCGGACCTTTCGGTTGAAGGTGTCAGGCTCTTCAGCGATCCCGACGCGTCCCGGTTCGACTGCAAGGCGTACCAGGCCGCTGCCGACTCTGTGCTCAGTGGTCGGTTTTCAGTGTTTGCCCTCGCGGACAAGCAGCTGGGCTTTCCACCCAATTGGATGCAGGATCCGCTCACCGGCACGCTCGCTCCGAACAAATTCGGAAAATCGATCAATTATCGCGATGAGCGGCAAGTCGGAAACATCAAGTACCTGTGGGAAATCAACCGGCACCTGGAGCTCGTTCCCCTGGCCCAGGCCTATGCGTTGACCCAAGAAGACAGGTACATCGATGGAATCCATGCACTGCTCTCGTCCTGGATTGCCGCAAATCCCTATGCCCAGGGCGTGAACTGGAGCAGTGCCTTGGAAGTGGCCATTCGATTGGTCAACTGGTCCGTCGCCTGGCAGCTTGTTGGGGGAGCAGATTCCCAGCTGTTCATGAATGAGAAGGGACAGCAGCTGCTGCGGTCTTGGCTGGAAAGCATCTATTGCCATTGCCATTTTGTGTTTCACAACCGCTCTTACCACTCGTCGGCCAACAACCACCTCCTGGGAGAATGCATGGGGTTGGCCATCGCGTCGCTCACTTGGCCCCACTGGAACGAGAGCCGCCGCTGGGCGAGGGATAGCTGTAAAGAGTTCGAACGGGAAGCGCTGCTGCAGAATACGTCCGATGGCGTCAACCGCGAGCAGGCCATCTGGTACCACCACGAAGTCACCGACATGATGGTCTTGACTGGCTTGTACGCTCGCGCGGCGGGCCGAGACTTCTCCGCAGGCTACTGGGACCGCTGCGAGCGGATGATGGAGTTCATCCAAGCGCTCATGGATTGCGGCGGGAACGTGCCAGCGATCGGCGACTCGGATGACGCCGTGATGGTTCGGTTTTACGATGGGTTGGACGCACGGGTCTTTCGGTCGTTGCTCGGGGTCGGAGCCATTCTTTTTGACCGCGCTGATTTTGCAACAGCTGCAGGGGGAGTGGACGACAAAGCCCGCTGGCTTTTCTCAGCCGAAGCCATAGGCGGGTGCGACAAACTGTTCGAGATCGAGGCTCGCTCTACTTTTGAGCCAAAATCTGCCTTTCCCGAGGGCGGCTACTGGGTTCTGGGATCGAACCTAGGAACACCCGAAGAAATCCGGGTGGTGGCCGATGCTGGGCCGCTGGGGTACCTCTCCCTGGCCGCTCACGGCCACGCTGACGCGCTGAGTTTCTGTTTGTCTGCCGCTGGAACGCCGGTACTGATCGATCCTGGTACCTTTGCATACCATACAGAAAAGCGCTGGCGTGACTATTTCCGCGGTACCTCAGCCCACAATACGGTCCGAATTGATCGGACAGACCAATCCACCATCGGGGGGAATTTTCTGTGGACCCAGCGCGCCAATGCCAGCTGTCTGTTGTTCGAACGCACCGATGACGAAGACCGATGGGTTGCCCAGCACGATGGATACATGCGGCTGGCCGACCCAGTATCGCATCGACGAGAACTAAAACTGGACAAGCGTTCTCGCAAAATATCCGTGGTTGACCACCTTGAGTGCTCCGGAGTGCATTTTGTTGAACTGTACTTTCACTTTTCACATTTGGCGCAACTGAGCGTCGAAGGCCAGAAGGTTGTTGCACTGATGCCGACAAACAGATGCACGCTGTCGCTCCTTAATCCGCCCCTGAATATTGAAGTTATTGAGGGTCAGGATGAGCCGGCGCTGGGCTGGGTCTCGTATCGGTTTGACCGCAAAACACCCTGTCCCGCTGTGCGGATGTCTGGGGAGATCAGGGGTTCGGCTCGAATTTGCAGTGAGGTGCAGATCGAGTTTTCAGCGGCCCCGCCAATGGTGTTGGGCCGCGCAGTGCAGGTAGCGCCTGCGGGTGCAGAGTAGGCAGCTCGGAAAGTCGAGCTAAGACCGCAGTTTCTTTGGTCGGAATCTGATGAGAATGGCATTACACATGAAATGGGCAGGTGAATGATGGAAATTAGCGTGTTCGGCTTGGGTTACGTTGGCGCTGTCTCGTCCGCCTGCTTGGCTGATGAAGGACACCGAGTGGTCGGAGTAGACCCCAACCGATCGAAAGTTGAGTCGATCAACTCGGGCGCGGCCCCCATCGTAGAGCCCGGACTCGCGCAGCTGATCGAACAGTCCGTGTCTTCAGGGCTGCTGCGAGCCACCAGCGATGTGTCCGATGCAATTCGCGCCAGTGAAATTTCGTTCGTCTGCGTCGGCACCCCTTCTCAACACAACGGGAACCTGGACCTCAAGTATGTGCGCCGGGTGTGTGAAGAGATTGGCGGCGCACTCAAGGACAAGGACGGATTTCACGTGATCGTTGTTCGGTCAACCATGCTGCCAGGATCAATGCGCGCCACGGTCATTCCGGCCCTCGAACAGTCCTCAGGCAAGCGTGTTGGAGAAGACATTGGACTGTGCATTAACCCTGAATTCCTGCGTGAGGGCAGTGCAATCAGTGACTACCGTTCGCCACCCAAAACGGTTATTGGGGAAAGCGATTCGCGGGCAGGCGATGCTCTGACTTCACTCTATTCCAACCTAAAGACCCCTTTGATCAGAACTTCCATCGAGTCCGCGGAGCTGGTCAAGTACGCTGACAACGCATGGCATGCGGTCAAAGTGACTTTTGCGAATGAGATTGGAAACATCGCCAAAGAGCTGGATATCGACGGCCATGAGGTGATGAATATTTTTTGTCAAGACCAAAAGCTCAACCTGTCGCCGTATTACCTCAAGCCAGGCTTTGCGTTTGGAGGCTCGTGTTTGCCGAAAGACTTGAGGGCGCTGAATTTTCGTGCCCGATCTTTGGACTTGGCAAGCCCGTTGCTCGGCTCGGTTCTGGAGTCGAACGCGCTACAGGTGGAGCGCGCACTAAAGATGATTCTGGGAAAGAACAAAAAAAAGGTTTCGATATTTGGTTTTGCCTTCAAGGGAGGCACCGACGACTTGCGTGAGTCACCCATGGTGGAGGTGATTGAGCGACTCATCGGCAAAGGACTTGAGCTTCGTCTGTACGACGAGAGCGTCTCCGTGTCGGCACTGACCGGGGCCAACCGCGACTACATCCTGAACCACATTCCCCACATCTCCAAGTTGATGCGGGACAATTTCGATGAAGTTATGGATTTTGGTGATGTGTTGGTGATTGGCAACAACTCTCCGTCCTTTGCATCGATTGTCGAGAGAAAGAGGTCCGGTCAAGTGGTCATCGACTTGGTTCGTATTGTGAGTGACCGGATCAAAGGGGAGGGGTATGACGGAATCTGCTGGTAGACCGCATGTACTAATTTTGATCGAGAATCTGTCCGCTCCATTCGACCGCCGTGCGTGGCAAGAGGCCACGACACTGCATGACGCAGGGTTTCAAGTTTCGATTATTTGCCCGACGGGACACGGCTCAGAGACGCATTTTGAGTCGCTTGATGGGGTGGATATCTACCGCTATGACTTGCCATTGGAGGCATCCAGCGCATTCGGTTACCTGCGCGAATACACCACCGCACTGGCCAACACCTTACGGCTTGCAAGCAAGATATGGAAGAAGAGCAGATTTGATGTGATCCACGCCTGCAACCCGCCCGACCTTTTTTTTCTGATCGCATGGGTGTTTAAAATTCGGGGTCGGACAAAGTTCGTATTCGATCATCACGACATCAATCCTGAATTATTCGAAGCAAAGTTTTCCAAGCGCGGTCCTTTATGGAATTTGATGGTGTTGGTCGAGCGCCTTTCCTTCTGGACTGCTGACATTTCAATTGCGACCAATGAGTCGTACAGAGAGATTGCGATTCGCCGAGGAAAAATGGATCCGGAAAAAGTCTTCGTTGTGCGCAGTGGCCCAAAACTCGACCGTCTAAAACTTCTCGATCCGGTGCCTTCACTCAAAAACGGAAAAAAATACCTGGTTGGTTATGTCGGTGTGATTGGTGAGCAAGAAGGACTGAACTACCTTGTCGATAGCGCCCATTATATTGTTCACGAATTGAAGAGAACGGATATACACTTTGGCGTGGTCGGTGGGGGAACTTCGCTGGAAGACATAAAGAAGTATGCTGCTTCCATGGGCGTAACAGATTATTTTACCTTTACCGGGCGGGTTTCCGATAGGGAACTGTTGGAAATGTTAAATACCTCGGATGTCTGTGTGAATACAGACGTTGCCAATGACATGAACGACAAGTCGACAATGAATAAAATCATGGAATACATGGCGCTGGGTAAGCCCATCGTGCAATTCGACTTGACTGAGGGTCGGTTTTCGGCGCAGGACGCTTCCCTGTACGCTGCCAGAAACGACCCCGTTGATTTTGCGCACAACATTCTGAAACTCGTGGATGACGAAACTTTGCGTTCGAGGATGGGGGCTTTTGGTCAAGAAAGAATTCGAAATCACTTGGAGTGGAAGTACGAAGCACCCAAGCTGCTCGGGGCCTACAATGCACTGTTTGGATTGGCGAACCGATAGCCGCCGCTGGCTCGGGGTACTGTACAGCAAGGTACCACAGCCACGCTGAGGTGGAGCCCGGGCGGTCCGCGACCGCTCGGGTTGCGGCGGCCTCCCAAACGGTGGACATTCTCGAGCACCTGTCGTACTGTGCAGACCGCCTTGTTTTTCCAGAGGATCGAGCTCAGGCACATTTTCGCCCGTAATCTCTTGGTCATATTAAAGCTTGTATCATACGTAATGTTCTCGCAATGGGCGTTTATGTTTGGACGTTCATCCGCAGTGGCGCTTAACAGTGGGTGACGTTTCACGTCGCTTCCGTGCTGAAGCGCTGCGCGCGACCTTCACCACTCGATGGATCTGAATCAATGAATTTTTTTGGGGGCTCATCAAGGCTAAATGGTTCCTTGTTCCTGTGGCTGTTGCTTGCCGTTTTGTGTGCGGTTGCGGCAGTGGGCTTTGCGGATGGGATCGCAAAGCTCTTTGATCTATGGAAAAAAGAAGAATATAGCCATGGCTATTTGCTGGTTTTTGTCACTGCCTTCTTCATTTGGATGAGAAGGGAAGAGCTGGTTTCTTCTGCGACACGTGGTCTTGGAAATTGGTTCGGTTTGGCATTGGCCGCTTCGGGTATGTTGGCCTTGCTCGCCGGCCAAATGAGCACACTACACATCATTGAGCACTATGGGATTCTTCTTGTCGTTTTTGGGGTTTCTTTTGCTCTCGTTGGGTTCGGCGGAATGCGAGTCATCTGGGCTCCGCTCTTATTGCTTGCGTTTGCAATACCGCTACCAAATTTCCTGTATCAGAATCTGTCCAGCCAGTTGCAGCTGATTTCCTCGCAACTTGGGGTTTTTGTCATCCGTTTTTTTGACATCCCTGTTTACCTACAAGGAAATGTCATTGATCTCGGGATTTATAAACTGCAGGTCGTGGAGGCTTGCAGTGGGCTTCGCTACCTGTTCCCGTTGATGAGTTTCGGCTACATCTGCGCCTATCTGTACCGAGGACCGGTTTGGCATCGAGCCATCGCTTTGCTTTCGACCATTCCGATCACGGTGTTGATGAACAGTTTCAGAATCGGTGTCATTGGCGTTCTGGTTGATCGTTGGGGCATCGAAATGGCGGAAGGCTTTCTTCACGATTTTGAAGGCTGGATCGTGTTTATGGCGTGCACAGCGGTCCTGATCGGCGAGCTTTGGTTGTTGAATCGGTTTGCTCGCAGAAATCCTCCATCCTTTCAATCCGTGTTTGGGCTCGACCTTGCGTCAGGTGGCAAGAAGGTGAAGGAGCGGGAAGCAGGCCAACGAAGCACCCTGTCTGCAACACCGGCACTTCTGGCCAGTGCAGTTGTGGTGATTCTTGGTGCAGTCAGCGCTGCGGCGCTCGGTGAGCGTGAAGAGGTGATTCCAGATCGCACCACCTTCAATCGTTTTCCATTGTCTCTTGGCGGTTGGCAAGGGCAAGAAAACACGCTCGAGCAGCGCTATATCAATGCGCTCAAATTTTCGGACTACTACTTGGCCGACTACCTCAGTCCAACCGGCGACTGGGTCAATTTTTACGTGGCCTACTACGACTCTCAACGCAGTGGGGCCTCGGCCCATTCGCCTCGGTCCTGCATGCCCGGCGATGGCTGGCGTATGCTCGACCTGCAAACCCGTGACATGCCCGGTATCGCCGTCGCTGGGCAGCCTTTGTCACTGAATCGGGTGAAGATCCAGAAGGGCGACCACCGCCAGTTGGTGTACTACTGGTTTCAGCAGCGCGGACGCGTCTTGACCAACGAATACCTGGTGAAGTGGTTTCTGTTCTGGGATGCGCTCACCCGCAACCGCACCGATGGGGCGCTGGTTCGTTTCACAACCCCGCTCGCGCCGGAAGAAACCTGGGATGACGCGGATGCACGATTGCAGTCGATGGTGCGCCAGGTCGCGACCAACATTCCCGACTACGTTCCGGGTTACCCATAAAAGTTCGTTGCCAACCTGATTTAGTGCGTTTGCATATGCTGGCTCACAAGGCAAGGCAATGAACTTTGCTGCAATTTTGGGCATCGACGGGCTGCTGCCTTTGGAGCAGTTGGCCGAGCCCACCGACCCCCTGTGGCTGTCCCCGGAAAGTGTGGCAACGTTCGTCATCATGGTGGTGGTGACGGCGATGGCCCTCAGCATGGTGATCGTTCCCGCGATGATCCGCCTGGCGCCGGCGCTGCGCATGGTGGACCAGCCAGACCCCCGCAAGGTGCACGCTCAGCCGGTGGCCAGGGTGGGGGGCATCGGCATCGTGCTGGGAGCGCTGGTGGCCTTTTTGATGTGGGGCCCGCTGACGCCATTGACCCAGGCCTATCTCTTCGGGGCTGTGGTGCTCTTCACGTTCGGCGCGCTCGATGACGCGCTGGAGCTTGGTCATTACCCGAAGTTCGTTGGCCAATTCATCGCGGTGATTCCAGTCATTTGGTACGGCGGGTTGTACGTGTCCCGTTTTCCTTTCTTCGAGACACTTGATGTGCCCGTCTGGCTGTGTCAGGTGTTTACCTTGGTGGCGGTTGTGGGTGTCATCAATGCCGTCAACCATTCGGATGGATTGGATGGCCTCGCCGCCGGTGAGGTGATGCTGTCCCTCATTGTTGTCGGATTTTTCGGATTCCTGGCCCGGTCTTTGGTTCTGATCGTGGTGGTGGCGTCCGTTGTGGGCGGCGTCCTCGGATTCTTGCGCTACAACACCCATCCGGCCCGGGTGTTTATGGGGGACAGCGGCAGCCAGTTCCTGGGGTTCAGTGTCGCGTTTGCCGTTGTCTACCTGACTCAGAACGCCAACACCGCCATGAGTCCTGCGGCGGCGCTCCTGCTGCTGGGCTTGCCAGTGATTGACATTCTCGCGGTATTCTATTTGCGCTGGAAAGGCGGCATGAATTTGTTCAAGGCCACGCGCAACCACATCCATCATCGGCTGCTCGATTTGGGCTTTTCCCATCCCGAATCGGTCGTAGTCAATTACGCTGTGCAGGCGGCTTTTGTCTTCTCCGCTGTGCTGCTGGCGTATGAACGCGATTGGCTGTTACTGGGTGTGTATTTGGGTGCGGTTCTGGCGATCTTTTCGTTGATCACTTTGGCAGAGCGCTCCAGTTGGCGCGCTCATGATCCGGATCGGCCCCGGCATCCGCACCGTCTGCTTGGAATGCAGCCGGACGACTGGCAGCAGGGCGTCACCCGCGCAGCGGTTTCGGTGCTATTGATCCTGGTCCCAGGGTATCTGTTGGTCGTGCCAGTACTGGTCACGGACATCCCGCAGGATTTCGCGCTGCTTTCAGGGATTCTCGCAGCGGTAATGCTCGCAGAGCAGCTGTTTGCGCGCCACAACAATTCGGTGGCGGTTCGGGCAATCCTCTATGTCGCCACCTTGGTGATGGTGTACCTCTGGTCACAGTACGCACCCGCCGCCGTTCGAGCGTCGACCGCACTGAGCCTCATCTTCTTTGGGTTGCTTGTCGTGTCTGTTGGCACCGCCATTCGTTTTGGCAAGCGCAACCCATTTCGCGTGACCCCGACGGACTACCTCAGTGTGTTTTTGCTGCTGGCGGTGGCGCTGTTTCAGAGTTTTAGTTTTGTTGGCCAGGAGTTCAGTCTTCTGGTGATCAAGTTTTTGGTGGTGCTGTACTGTGTAGAGTACCTGTCTTTTCGCGGACCGGCGGTTCGCACGATGCTGCACCTGGCGGCATCCTGTGGGCTTCTCGTGCTTTGCGCTCGGGCACTCTGGTTCTAGGTGATCGGTCGGCAATCCTTCAGGGTTTGCGGCCGGATTTGGCAACAAAGGAATACCGCGATGGTGATGCAGGTCGGAAGAACATCCAAACGCTTCTTGGTCATGGGATCACTTGCGACAGTGGTGCTATTGGCCGGCTGTGGCGGCGCGGACGACCGCAAGGCACGCTACCACGACCGCGGCGTTGCCCTGTTCGAAGAGCAGGACTACGCCCGGGCCCGGCTTGAGCTGCGCAATGCGCTCCAGATCGACCCCAAACATGTCGACAGCCTTTATTACCTGGCTCAGGTTGAAGAAAAGGAACAGAACTGGCGCAAGGCATTCGGGTTTTACTCTCAGGTGGTCGAGCTGGATCCACAACATGCCGATGCGCGGCTGAGGCTTGGTCAGCTGTACTTGCTGAGTGGTGGTGTGGCGCAAGCACAGGAACAGGTGGACCAGGTGCTCGCAGCGGCGCCGGAGAACGCGGATGCACTGGTGTTGCAGGGGTTGATTCACAGTCGCGAAGGCCGGCCGGAGGAGGCCTTGTCATCTGCACGCAGGGCCCTTGAAATCGAGCCGGGGAACATCAGTGCCATCGCGCTGCAAGCGAGCTACCACGAGTCTCGTGAAGAGTATGCTCAGGCTGTTGATCTGATTCGTCGAGGGCTGGAACAGTCCCCCGAGGACATCCGGTTGCTGTTGCTGCTCGGGCGCGTTTACGAAAAAAGCGGAGACCGCAGTGCCGCAACCGACACCCTGGTTCGGATCGTAGAAGCTCGGCCCGACGAGTTCTCCCACCGTCTTCGGCTGGCCCAATACCAGGCAGCAACTGGCGACATCGACTCCGCCTCCGCGACACTTCGCGCCGCCATTGAAAACAGCCCCGAAGCCATCGAGCCACGCCTTGCACTGGTGGAACTGGTCGGAAAGGCCGAAGGTATCGATGCGGCTGAAGCGCTGCTGAAGGAGCAAATCCAAGCGCAACCCGAACTTCATAAACTTCAGTTCGCTTTGGCAGACCTGTACCGAAGCACGGGCCGCTCCGACGAGGTCGAATCCATTTATCTGGAAGTGATCGAGGCGGCCGAAGACAGCGAAGCTGGGCTCGAAGCGCGCAACAAGTTGGCGATTCATAAGTTGCAACAGAATCAGCCCGATGACGCGCTTGCTCTGGCGGAGGCTGTGCTTGAAGTTGATGCACGGAACACTGAAGCGCTTCTGACGCGTGCGGGAATCGCACTTGCCCGTGGTGAGACCGATGCCGCCATTGGCGACCTGCGAACGGTCCTGCGCAATGAGCCTGGCTCAACACGTGCCCTGCGGTTGTTGGCCCGCGCCCACATCCGCAACGATGAGCGCCAGCTGGCGGTGGAGAACCTCCAGAAGGCCGTGGCGGCCGATCCCAGCGAGCGGGCCAGTTACCTGGAGCTCGCTCAATTGCTGGTGGCCATGGACCGTTCCGATCAGGCCCAGGATGTGCTTAAACGGTGGTTGAACAACAACGAGGACGACCGGGATGTGCTGATCCAGTTGGGGCGCATTCAGTTGGGTCAGCAGGCCTGGAGCGATGTTCGCGACACCGCTGAAGCCCTGCGCGAGCACTACCCGGGGGAAGCCTTGGGGTACTACTTCACGGGGCTCAGCTTTCAGGGAGAGCAGCGCTACGCCGACAGCATCACACAGTTGCAGGCCGCACTGGACCGCTCCCCCCGGGCGGTGGAGCCACTGGTGGCGATGACCAAGAGCTACCTTGCCCTGGAGCAACCCGAACAGGCCTTGGCCGCGCTCAGTACCGTGCTGGAAGAGAACCCCACGCACGCGGTCGCCCACAACCTCAAGGGCGAAGTGCACCTTATGCAAAACGACTTGCCGGCCGCAGAGGCCGCGCTGCGCACCGCCATTGAACAGGCGCCGAAGTTCGCGGCCCCATACCGCAACCTGTCGGCCCTGTATTTGCGCCGTGAAGATACGGATCAGGCCATTCGTGTATTGCAGGAGGGCTATGAGAACAGTGGTGACCTCAGTCTGTTGCTGCAGGCGGCGGGGCGCGAAGAACAGCGTGGCAATTCAGCTGAGGCGATGGTGCTTTACCGCAAGGCGCTTGATGCTGCACCTCAAACCCAAGTTGCGAAGAACAACCTGGCGGCGCTGCTGCTGGACACCCAGGGACGCGCGGGCGCCGAAGAAGCACTGGCTCTGGTCCAAGGGTTCGAGAACGCTCAAAACCCATTGTACCGGGACACCTTGGGATGGGCGTTGTTCCAAAGCGGACGTGCTCAGGATGCCCTTCCGCACCTGGAAGTGGCCCGCGAGCGCGCCCCCAATGTCGGCGTCATCCGCTACCATTTGGGCCGCGCCTATGCGGCGACTGGACGGACGGAAGAAGCCAGGGTGGAACTTGCGGCAGCGCTTGAGCAGTCACCCAGTGCCCCTTGGATTGAAGAAGCGCGACAGGTCTTGAACAGCCTTTAGTTAGCGCCGCTCTCGACTCATACCCCTGATGTCCTGGCGGCGGTCTGTGCCTGCAGGGGGGTGTCTCCGGAAGGCGATTAACGGCCTTGCGCGCTACTGTTCCAATAGGTCGAGCAGGTCGTCGGCGTGTTCTTCTTCGACTGCTAGGATTTCCTCCAGCATACGCCGCGTTGTGGGGTCGGCATTGCCGAGGTATTGGATGATTTCGCGGTAGCTGTCGATGGCAATCCGCTCGGCAACCAGGTCTTCTTCAATCATTTCCTTGAGCGTGGTCCCCTCCACGTATTCGGCGTGAGACCTTGTGAGCAACCCCTCTGGAGAAAAGTTCGGCGCACCCCCCAGCTGGACAATGCGCGCGGCGATCTGGTCCGCGTGTTGCTGTTCTTCGTTGGCGTGCTCCAAGAACTCCACCGCTGCGGCCTGCGAATTCAACCCGCTGGCCATGAAGTGGTGGCGTTTGTAGCGGAGCGTGCAGACAATTTCCGTGGCCAGCGCTTCGTTCAGTATGTGGATCACCTGGCCGATGTCGGCACCATAGCCTTCGGTGACTGCGCCGCGCTCCATGTGGCGTCTGGCCCGCTCACGCAGGGTCTTTACGTCGGTGAGGAACGGTTGGTCGGTCATGCATCCTCCTTCTTTGGATTGGTGCCGCCAGAATCATTAAATTTGACCCTGCATGCTGCATCGAGTTCGCTTCAGGCGCCAACACGCGCCAACCGAGGGTCCATTTGAACCTTGGGTCTCAGGTTGCTGCGATCCGGAGCGCTGCCTACAATTGGCTTCTTGCGTTGAAGCCGTGCAGTGTCAACCCGAGGAGCTAGCATTGTCGACCCCCGAGTCGGATTCGTCCCGCCCGTATCTCATTGATCAACCGAAATACCGACGCCACATCATGAGCGAGGCTTTGTCTGAAATTCCCCACTCGGCCGTTTTAGGTCTTGAGCTGGTGTCTGCCGAACGGGACCGCGCGGTGATGCGCTTGCCGTACCGAGACATCTTCATTGGTAACCCGGAGACCGGTGCCCTCCACGGCGGAGTGGTGTTGTCTCTGGTCGACTCAACCAGCGGCAAGGCGGTGTTCTGTGCGGTGCCGGCACCCGAGACCATTGCCACGCTGGACCTGCGCATTGATTACCTGAAGCCCGCCTCTCCAGGGCTTGACCTCTACTGCATGGCCGAATGCTACAAGCTGACGCGCACCGTCGCTTTTATTCGTGCGCAGGTCTACCACACCGAAGACGATCCCATTGCCCACAGCGTGTCGACCTTCATGCGCGCATCCAGCGATGTCAGCAAATCGACCATGAGGGGCAGCTGATGGACTATCAGGCCATGTTCGAGCAGGCGCGGTCTTTCGGAGATTACGCCGCCGTTGATGCCCTCATTCCCTATGCGCGCTTGCTCGGGATTCAGGTGGACCACCACGATGCGTTGGGCCCGGTTTTTCGAGTGCCCTACAAGTGGGACAACGTCGGCAACGTGCATCTCCCGGCCATTCATGGCGGAGTGATTGCCGGGCTCATCGAGAACGCAGCCATTTTGCACCTGCTGTGGACCTCTGAATCACTGACGATGCCCAAGGTCATCGATGCCAACATCGACTACCTCCGGTCTGGCCGGCCGCTGGAGACCTTTGCCCGGTGCAGCACCACCAAGCAAGGTCGCCGCATTGCCAATGTGGCGGTGACCTGTTGGCAAGACGACCTGGAAAAACCCATTGCAGTGGCCCGCTACCACTGCAAGGTCACTCCCGAAGACCGTTGAGCGTGCGCCCTGACAGCGGCCCCGCGCCGCCCAACCCCAGTATGGAGTCTGCGCTCGCGCGAATCGCTGAGGGGCTTGAACGATTGGCCCCACCCCAAAATCCCGCTCCGGACTGGCGCTCCACCGCCGTGGCGGCTTGGCAGGAGGATCGCGGTTTTTTTCCGCTGAGTCCGGGCGAGCGCATTGAGTTGGATGACCTGGTGGGCATCGAACGGCAACGAGCCCAGTTGGAGAACAACACCCAGCGCTTTCTGCGAGGCATGCCGGCCAACCATGCCCTAATGTGGGGTGCGCGTGGCACTGGGAAATCATCCCTGGTGCGGGCATTGCTGCACCGTTACCTCGCCAGTGGGCTGCGTGTGATCGAAGTCGATAAGACCCAGCTGGCACAGCTTCCGCAACTTATCGAGCTCATCCGCAGAGCGCCCTTTCGGTTCGTGCTGTTCTGCGATGACCTCTCCTTCGAGGCGGGGGAGGGGAACTACAAACACCTCAAAAGTGTATTGGATGGTTCGCTGGCGAGCGGTGGGGAAAACCACCTCATTTATGCGACATCCAATCGCCGTCACCTGATGCCCGAGTCCATGCAGGAGAACCTCGAAGCCGAGGTGCGGGGTGGGGAGATCCACGCCGGGGACACCACGGAGGAGAAGATTTCACTGTCTGATCGGTTTGGGTTGTGGCTTTCCTTCCATCCATTCAGTCAGGAGCGTTACCTCGAGGCCGCTGCGTGTTGGGTGGAGCGCCTGGCCGCCAGACATGGTGGCGACGGTCGGTTCGATGCAGCGCGTCGGGAAGCGGCCCTGTTGTGGAGCCGCACCCGAGGAAACCGCAGCGGGCGTACGGCGTACCAGTTTGCCCGCGACTGCGTGGGGCGAAGTCTTCTGGAGTTGGCCCCGCCCTCCACTGAATGAAGTGCTGGGCTGCGCCGTAGACCCATCCCCAGCCATGGCACATCAGGCGATGGTGGTGCCCCCGTCGATTACCAGGGTTTGTCCTGTCATAAACTGGCCCGCCCGTGACGCCAAAAACACCGCCGCTCCGGAGATTTCATCCGGCTGCCCAATTCGCTTCAGTGGTGTGTGTGCAGTCGAAGCGGCCAGAATATCCGGATTTTCCCACAAGGCCCTTGCAAAGTCGGTTTGGATCAAACCGGGCGCAATCGCGTTCGCCCGCACATTGCTGGCGCCGTACTCTACCGCCAGGTTGCGCGCCAATTGCATGTCCGCGGCCTTGGAGATGGCGTAGGCACCAAGCGTTGACGAGCCGTGCACTCCACCGATGGACGAGATCAAAATGATGACACCATCGCCACGTTCGGCCATTGTTGGGGCCACCATTTGCGTGAGCCAGTGGTTCGCGGTCAGGTTGCACTGCAGGATCTTGTTGAATGCGCTGTCCGGTATCTGTGCCGACGGGCCAAAGAAGGGATTGACCGCAGCGTTGCACACCAGGATGTCGATTCGGCCCAGTTGACGCTCCGTTTCCTGTACCAGATTTTCGAGCTCTGGTTTGGATGAAATGTTGCAGGGCACCACAATGGCGCGGCCGGGTCCATCGGCGCACAGCTGGTGGTTGATGTGCTGTGCAACCTGCTCGCAGGCTTCGGCTTTGCGGCTCGAGACCACCACAGAGGCGCCGTGCTGCGCCATGGCTTCTGCGATGGCTCGGCCGATCCCCCGCGAAGAACCGGTAATGAGTGCGACCTTTCCGGTCAGGTCAAACAGAGAAGACATGGCAAACCCCCGATGTCGTTGTCGTTGTTGTGGGCGGTCCGCCAGTCTACCCCTTGGCGGGGCGTACCTGAACCGGTCGATGAAGGGCTGCA
>DHQM01000038.1:15960-19128 GCA_002408105.1 Gammaproteobacteria bacterium UBA5338
AGTGGCGGGGTTGTCGATCCAGTGTCGGTTCGCGTTTTCGCGCTTTAAGAAGCAACGCTGACATTCACCGCTGGGATTTTGGCCCGCTCTGCAGCGCTGATGTAATCGCTGATCTGGTCGAAATTGAGGTAGCGGTACACCTCGGGCGCCATCGGGTTGAGTGCATTTGCATATTCCAGGTACTCGGCGGGCGTCGGCAGCTTGCCCAGGATGGCCGCCACCGATGCCAATTCAGCCGAGGCAAGGTACACATCGGCGCCGTCCCCCAACCGATTGGGGAAGTTGCGGGTCGAGGTCGATACCACAGTGGTGTTGGCGGCGACCCGAGCCTGGTTGCCCATGCACAACGAACAGCCGGGCATTTCGGTGCGTGCGCCAACTCGCGCGTAGATGTTGTAGTAGCCCTCTTCCATCAACTGGCGCTGGTCCATGCGGGTTGGTGGCGAAATCCACAGCCGGGTGGGAATGGTGCCCGCCTTTTCGAGCATTTTTCCTGCCGCGCGGAAGTGTCCGATGTTGGTCATGCAGGACCCGATGAAGACTTCGTCGATGCCGTCGCCTGCCACCTCGGAAAGTGGTTTCACATCATCCGGGTCGTTCGGACAGGCAAGCAGGGGTTCGGTGATGGCGTTGAGGTTGATGTCGATCACCGCAGCATATTCGGCGTTGGCGTCAGCTTCCATCAATACGGGGTCGGCCAGCCAGCTTTCCATGGCGGCGATGCGCCGCTCAATCGTCCGGCGGTTGCCATAGCCATTGTCGATCATCCACCGCAGCATCACGATGTTGGAGTTCAGGTACTCGGCGATCGGCTCCTGATCCAGCTTGATGGTACAGCCGGCTGCGGAGCGTTCTGCCGATGCGTCGGAAATTTCGAAGGCCTGCTCGACCTTAAGCTTTGGAAGGCCTTCGATCTCCAAGATCTTGCCTGAAAAAATGTTTTTCTTGCCTTTTTTCTCGACGGTTAGAAGGCCCTGTTGAATTGCAGCGTAGGGAATTGCGTTGACCAGGTCACGCAGTGTCACCCCAGGTTGAATCTCCCCGCTGAAGCGGACCAGAACAGATTCCGGCATGTCCAGTGGCATCACTCCAGTCGCGGCGGCGAAGGCCACCAGGCCCGATCCAGCCGGAAATGAGATGCCCAGCGGGAAACGGGTGTGGGAATCTCCGCCGGTGCCGACGGTGTCGGGCAGCAGCATGCGGTTCAGCCACGAGTGGATGATGCCATCGCCCGGGCGCAGGGAGACCCCGCCGCGGTTCATGATGAAGTCTGGCAGGGTGTGCTGGGTCTCGATGTCCACCGGCTTGGGATAGGCCGCGGTGTGACAGAAGGACTGCATGACCAGGTCAGCGGAAAATCCGAGGCAGGCAAGGTCCTTGAGTTCGTCCCGGGTCATGGGCCCGGTGGTGTCCTGGGAACCGACGGTGGTCATATGGGGTTCACAGTAGGTTCCAGGACGGATGCCCTCGACACCACAGGCTTTGCCGACCATTTTCTGTGCGAGGGTGAAGCCTGCTGCACTGTCGGATGGGGCTTGTGGGCGTCTGAATGCATCGCTCGGCGCAAGCCCGAGCGCGCGGCGCACGCGGTCGGTGAGCCCGCGTCCGATGATCAAGGGAATGCGTCCGCCGGCACGCACCTCATCCAGGATGACGTCTGATTTCAGTTCGAAGCGGGTGACTTCCTCGTCGCTGTCATGGCGTTTGATGACGCCTTCGTAGGGGTAGATGTCGATGACATCGCCCATGTTGAGGGCGGTGACATCGCACTCGAAGGGCAGGGCGCCGGCATCTTCCATGGTGTTGAAGAAAATTGGGGCGATTTTGCCGCCGATGCACACTCCGCCACCGCGCTTGTTCGGCACGTAAGGGATGTCCTCACCCATGTGCCAGAGCACCGAGTTGGTCGCGGATTTGCGCGAGGAGCCGGTTCCGACCACATCGCCGACATAGGCCAGCGGGTGGCCGACCTTCTTCAGGCGGTCGATCGTTTCCAACGGTTGCTCGATGCGTTTTACCAGCATGGCTTTGGCGTGTAGGGGGATATCCGGGCGGCTCCAGGCGTCACCGGCGGGCGATAGGTCGTCGGTGTTGGTCTCGCCCTCCACCTTGAACACCGTGACGGTGATGCACTCGGGCACGGCGGGGCGGCTGGTGAACCAGGTGGCCTCCGCCCAGGCATTGGCCACCTGCTTGGCGTGGGGGTTCCCTGCGTTGGCCTTTTCCAGCACATCGTGCGCGGCGTCGAACATCAGCAAGGTTTTGCTGAGCGCCTCGGCAGCCACGGGAGCCAGTTCGTCGTCATCAAGCAGTGCGATGAGTGGCTCGATGTTGTATCCGCCGAGCATGGTACCGAGCAACTCGGCCGCATGGCGCCGGTCGACGAGGGGTGAGCTGGACTCGCCGCGAACGATGGCGGCTAGGAATCCGGCCTTCACATACGCAGCTTCGTCGACTCCGGGGGGCACCCGTTCGGTCAGAAGCTCAAGCAAGAACGCTTCTTCACCGGCAGGGGGTTGCTGCAACAACTCGACCAAAGCAGCGACCTGTTCGGCGTTCAGAGGCTTGGGGGGAACCCCTTCGTGAGCGCGTTCTTCGACATGTTGGCGGTAGGATTCGAGCACCTTGCACTCCCTCGTGGTTGACGGCTCCTGGCGAACGGGCAGCCCACTGTTGCTGGGCCAACACCCGGACATACTCAAGGGTTTGAGCTGGATCAGAGCGGCGAAATCAGGCGCGAAATTATAGCGGTGACCGTGGGCGCTGTCTAAGTGGCGGGCTGGGGTCGGGTTGACTACTTTTAAACGCATGGCCGCACCCGCAGTGCCTCATCGCGCGGTCTCGGCCGGCCCGCCAGGTCTGACTGGCTGCAACCCACGCCCTCCAGCCGACGCCGCGAGCGATATGTCCGACACCACGCCAGATCCGAGTTGTCTGTTGTTGATCGACGAAAACCAGGGTCGACGTGACGCCACCGAGCGTCACCTGTCACGTACAGGCTGGGACCTGCAATGCCTTCAGTCGTTGGAGCTTGCCAAACGGATGCTGGTCGCGGACCCCGAGCGCTGGGCCGGCTTGGTGCTGCAGTCGGTGGGCTGTGTCGACACGGTGGCCCGGCTGTTGCGTGAGATTGCTGCACATCCGCCTTTGCACGGATTGCCCGTGGCC
>DHQM01000038.1:19377-22686 GCA_002408105.1 Gammaproteobacteria bacterium UBA5338
ACTGCACATTCGCCTTTGCACGGATTGCCGGTGGTGGTTTCCACGGACAGCGAGGCCCTGGTTCAACAGATTCCAGCTGAAGTGCGCTTTGCCTGGGCCGCTCCGGGCGATGCCGCTGCGATTCAGGCCGCGCTGCGGGCTTACCCTCGCCGTCAATCGGCGGCATCGGTTCAAAGCTCGACACTCCAGCTGCTGCAAAGCGGCTGCTTTTACCTGCGCAACTTGGACGAAGCACGCCGCGTCGCTACCTTGGTTGCGGCGGTTTGCCCGGACCCCACCAAGGCACTTCATGGTGTGAATGAGCTGCTGATCAATGCCATTGAGCATGGCAACCTTGGGATTTCTTATCAGCAGAAAGGTGAACTCATCCGCGACGGGGGGTGGGAAGATGAGGTCGAGCGGCGCCTGGAGGACCCCGCGCATCGAGACAAGCGGGTAAAGGTGACTGTCGAACAGGAGCCGAGTGCGGTGGTGATTACCATCACCGATCAGGGCCAGGGGTTTGACTGGCGGCCGTTCATGGAGATCTCCACCAAGCGAATGCGCGATGCCCACGGTCGCGGTATTGCCTTGGCGGCTGCGCTTTCTTTCGATGCGGTGGAGTATCGGGGTTGCGGTAATCAGGTCGTTGCGCGCATCAATCGCTGAGCCCACTGTCTCCAAATTGCCTCGGGGCCGACCAGCAAGGATAATGTGCGCGCCCTGGGGGTTCGTGGCACCGTCTCTTTGGGAGGTTTGGGCAGGCCGCTGCGCCATGGCCCGGGTTCCGGATGTGCGTGGCGGCGTGCCAAGACAGCGATCGCCGTGTTGCAACACGGGCCTTGACCCGAGCATCAACTGACCGTTCAGGTTTCTCTTACACAACAGCAAGCAAGGTGTACACAACAGTGACCGAATCCAGTTTGGATAGCCATTTCGCTCAATGGAAAGAACGAGAAACCATCGCCGAAGCGATGATTCCGCTGATCGGGAAGCTCTACCGCGAACACAACATTGTGACTTCGATCTATGGGCGGGCACTGGTCAACCAGTCGGTGATCGACATCTTGCGCATTCACAAGTTCGCCCGCCAGGTCACCCAATCGGGGGTTTCCGTGCAGGAAACCTATCGGATTCTCAAAGCACTTTCAGCGCTGGACCTGGGGCCGGCCCGGATCGACCTGGGGAAACTTGCAGTCCGGTACGATGGCAAGGTGACGGTTGAAGAGTACGTGCGCCAAGCGGTTTCGAACATCATTGGGCGCCGCGAGTCGCCACTGCCGCAACCCCAGGATGTGGTGCTTTACGGATTCGGCCGGATCGGGCGGCTGTTGGCTCGCCTGCTGGTCGAGAAATCTGGCGGGGGGGACCTCTTGCGTTTGCGCGCGATTGTAGTGCGCCCTGGAAAAGACGCAGGCGACCTCGAAAAGCGCGCCAGCCTGTTGCGACGTGACTCGGTGCACGGCCACTTCAACGGCGCCATTACGGTCGACGCAGAGCGTCAGGCCTTGATTGCCAATGGCAATTTCATTCAGGTGATTTACGCCAAGTCCCCCACAGAGATTGACTACACGAGCTATGGAATTCACAACGCCATATTGATTGACAACACCGGCATTTGGCGCGACCAGGCGGGGCTCGAGCAGCACCTCAGCGGGAGAGGCATCGACCGGGTTCTGCTGACTGCGCCTGGCAAGGGCGACATCAAAAATGTGGTTTTTGGCATCAACCACCAGGACACTGACGGCGAGAAGGTGGTCTCCGCGGCGTCTTGTACCACCAATGCGATTGTGCCTGTGCTCAAGGTCGTCAACGAGCAATTCGGTGTGCGCAGCGGCCACGTCGAAACCGTCCACTCCTACACCAACGACCAAAACCTGTTGGACAACTACCACAAAGGCGATCGCCGCGGCCGCAGTGCGCCCATGAACATGGTGATCACCGAAACCGGCGCCGCCAAAGCGGTCGCCAAGGCGCTGCCGGAGTTGGCCGGAAAGTTGACCGGAAATGCGATCCGAGTGCCGACTCCGAACATTTCGCTGGCCATCCTCAACCTGAATCTTGGCCGCGAAACCAGCGTTGAGGAGCTGAATGAGTTTCTGCGGGATGCGGCCCTGAACTCCGATCTGAAGAAACAGATCGACTTTGTGAAGTCGCCTGAAGTCGTCTCCACGGATTTCGTCGGGTCGCGCCACGCGGGCGTTGTCGATGCAGAGGCCACGATCGTCGATGGTGACCGCTGTGTGCTGTATGTGTGGTATGACAACGAGTTCGGCTACAGCTGCCAGGTGGTCCGAGTGGTCCAGTACATGGCCGGGATCCGCTACATTGCCATTCCGAGCGAGTAGTACGGGTACATTTTGGGCCGCCAAGGTGGCCAAGAGGGCCCGGCGGTCCGTATAATAATTCCGCTTTTTTTGCCGCGATTGAGCTCAGGCGTGGCGGGTGATCCTACTTGGGTGGCCCGCCGACTCTAGATAGGCATTTCACCCTATGATCAAAATTCGCAAGGGGCTTGATGTGCCCATTTCGGGCGCACCCAAATCCGAGATCGAAGAACAGCGATCGGTCCGTTTTGTGGCCGTTCTGGGCCCCGACTACGTGGGCATGAAACCCACGATGGAAGTGGACGTCGATGACGTCGTCAAGCGGGGGCAGGTGCTGTTCACCGACAAAAAGAACCCCGGAGTGAAATTCACCGCGCCGGCTGGGGGCAAAGTCACCGCAGTCAACCGTGGGGCCAAGCGGGCATTCGAGTCGGTGGTGATTGAGGTTGACTCGGATGAAGCGGTCCCATTGGCGCGTCTGTCGGTCGATGAAATTCGCAACCTGGACCGCGCCAGGGCGCAGACCCTGCTGGTGGAGTCGGGACTTTGGACCGCTTTTCGCACCCGTCCATACAGCAAGGTGCCAGACCTCGATGGCTCGCCCCACGCCATTTTTGTTACAGCGATTGACACCAACCCCCTTGCGGCGGACCCGCGGATTTTTATTGAGGCCCATGCCGAAGCCTTTGAGTTGGGGCTGCAGGTTGTGGCGAAGCTGACAGACGGGCGGGTGTACGTCTGCCAATCCCCTGGCGCAAAGGTCTGCTCAGAGCAAGCCAGTGTCAGTGTGGCCGAGTTTGACGGCCCGCACCCCGCTGGCCTCGTCGGGACCCACATTCATTTTCTGGATCCGGTTGGTGCCGAGCGGACCGTTTGGCACCTCAACTACCAGGATGTCGTTGCCATCGGCAGGACGCTGGTCGGGGGGGGGGGGGTTTTTTTTGGGGGGGGCGCCCTGGCCGGGGCGGCGGGGCCCCGGCGGCGATTGGGATGTTGGGAGCAT